>DATFFX010000321.1:0-8304 GCA_035249825.1 Gemmatimonadales bacterium
GTGGTTATCTGGGACACCGCGAGCACCGCCGAAGCCCGCCGACAGTACACCGGCATCATCATCCTGACATACTTCAGATCCAATCCATTCCAGAATTTGCGGGTGTCCGGCATGAACCACCCGGCGCCGTGCAGGACCATGACGGATTTGCAGGGCGCCAGGAGCGGAACGGTGAACTTGGGATGGAAGATCACGTCCACCTGCTCTCGCCAACAGGCGTAGGGGATAGCCACCTGATCCCAGAGCGCCTTGTTGGGGGCCTGCACCACCCGTTCGACTACGTTGGGGTACGAGGCGAACTCGCCGAGATTAGCGGGGCTGCTGTAGAACAAGACGTATTGGTTTTGCTGGTCGAGCTGCAGCAGCTCCTGTGTGATGTAGCGGCTGTAGACCCCGACTCCGCCCTGCTCGAGTATCGAACGCAACATGATCCCGATCCGCATGGGGCTCTATTCCCGCTGGCCGATGACGCGTGCCGGTACCCCGGCAACAACCGAATAGGGTGGCACATCCCGGGTGACCACGCTACCCGCTCCGATGACCGCTCCGGTTCCGATGCTGCAGCCCGGCAGAATCACTGCCCCCGCGCCGATCAAAACATCCCGGCCGATGTCAGTAGGTTTGTGCGAGCGCCCCTGGTCTACGATAAGCGCGTCCCGGCGCTGGACGTTTCTGTCAGCACCCAGAATGGTGACGTTGGGCGCAATCCGGACATGATCGCCGATCACCAGATCCTCGTCGCCGGTCGAGATGTGATTGAAACTGCTGATCGCGCAGTGAGCGCCGATGGCTATCCTGCCCGTATGATTGATGATGACGGCATACGGCTTGACCACCGTCCCAGGTCCGAAGGAAATGCGGTCGCTCAGCTGAACGCTCGCGTGCGGGCTCACCAGGCTGCGGTAGCGAAGATAGAAGTAGACTGATTTCACCAGTCCCGGCACCAGATATCGTTGGGCGACTCGCGATATCGGACCGAGGCCGCTGACTGGCTGCTTCGCTGGAGGCACGGCATCGTTTCGCATGGAGTGGGTGGCCGTAAACATAGTGCTTTCATCGTCACATGACGGCACGCCGACCGGCGCCCGCCCGTGACTTGCCGGCTGGGGTGATCCCGTGTGTCCCTGTCGACCGCGATGGCAGACCTCTTGCTAGGACCGGGTTTGCCAGTTTCGTGCCGAGATTGGCGTTGGTGTTCGCCCCTTTCCAATGCACTGGATTCCAGATGAGCCATGCCTTCCCCCGGAGTCTCTCGCCGGGCTCCTCGAACGGGGGCCTTCGGCGGTGGGTTACCGCGAGCAGATCCAACGCCTGTGGCTGCTGTCCCTCAGGGTGTGGCGCTCCGATCGCGACTGGACGATGACCCGTTATCGTCCTCCGCTCAGTCACTCGACCCTCTCTCCGCGCCCATTGCTGGATGACCTTACGCTGGTGATCCCTACTCTGGGGCGGCCAATCCTCGAGGAGTCGCTGCAGGCGGTTGCTACCGGCGACGCCTGGCCGGCAGAAATCATACTGGTTGACCAGGGCTCAAGCCCCGACGTTGCCGAGTGGGTGCGGCACCTTCAGGGCGCCGGACTGAAGGTGCAACATCTGCGTTCTACACAGCGTGGGCGCGCCAGAGGCGTCAATCGCGGCATCGAGCAGGTGCGCACCCGATTCTTCGCAGTGACGGACGATGACTGTCTGGCCGAGCCCGATTGGTTGAGCGCGATGGTCTCCCGGCTGCGTGCTACGCCCGGGACCATCATAACGGGTCGGGTGGAGGCGGAGGGCGAGGCCGAGGTGGTCGCGCTCATGACTTCGCGAACACCGGTCACCTACACGCGGCCGCGACTGAAGCACGATTCCATGTCGGGTGGCAACATGGGAGCTGCGCGAGAGGTCATTCACCGGGTCGGTCCGCTCGACGAAGACCCCGCACTGGCCGCAGCCGAGGACTGCGAGTACTCCTATCGCGCACTGCGTTCGGGGGTACCCATCACGTATGCGCCAGAAGTTGTCATACGACACGTGGGGTGGCGTGACCCGGCCCAGCGTGCGGCGCAGTATGAGGTGTACGGACGGAGTCTCGCCGGATTTCTGGGCAAGTACATCCGTCGCGGTGACGCGTTCATCGGGCTCCGCCTGGTCATCCATACCCTGCGTGCCCTGCGAAGATGGCTGCGCGGGCTCCTCACCGGCGACCAGGAGGCTGTGCTATATGGTCGAGGCCACGTAAAGGGCCTCCTACCCGGGTTGCGAGACGGCTGGCGAAGCGGGTCGGCGCCATGAGTCAGCCGCTCGCGAGTCGCGCGGGGAGTGCCATTAGCTGGAGGATCGTACAACTCGTCGGCATCAAGCTGATCTTCCTGCTCCGGGTGTTCGTGCTCGGCCGGATGCTCGGCCCCGGCGAGTTCGGCCTCTTTGCCGTCTCCCTGGTCGCGCTCGACTTCCTGCTCAAGATCACCGATTTCGGGATGGTTCCCGCGCTGGTGCAGCACCCGGGCGCAGAACGCCGACATTTTGACGCAGCATGGACCATAGGACTGCTGCGTGCGGGACTGGTCGGCCTGGCGGTATTTGTTGCAGCACCGCTGGTTGCCGAACTGTTCAAGGAGCCGCGTGCAACGGATCTCGTCCGCGTGCTCGCGCTTCGCCCATTGCTCGAGGCCGGCGCGAGCATCGGAGTAGCACAGCTGACGCGCCAGCTCCGCTTCCGGCCACTTGCATCGATCCAGTTCTCGGACGCCCTCGTCGGAACCGCACTGTCTATCGCCTTGGTCGCTCCACTGGGTGTGTGGGCCCTGGTGGCCGGTCCCCTGGCAGGCGCACTCACCTCGCTCATCGTCTCCTATCTGGTGGCGCCTCATCGCCCGCGGTTCACCCTGGATACGGCGGCGATGCTCCCGCTGCTTCGATATGGCCGCTGGATTTTTGCCCGTGCCCTGGTGGCTCCCCTGGGAACCTCGATCCTCCAGCTGGCTATCTCTCGTCAAATAGGCGTGGCGGAGCTCGGCCTCTATTTCCTGGCCGGCAAAGTCGCATTTCTACCGACCGAGGTGGCAAGTGGCGTGGTGGGCGCGGTTGCATTTCCGCTCTACGCGCGCCTCCAGGACAATCCACGGCAGGCCACCCGGACGTTTCAGTTGATCCTGACGGGCATGTTGGCCCTGTTGTTGCCGTCGGCGCTCATGCTGTTCGTGCTGGCCCCGGAACTGGTGGAGCACGTACTTGGCCCTCGGTGGGAGGGGACCGTCCCGGTTATCCGCGTGCTCGTCTGGGTCAACGTGGTGGGATTGCTCGGCGATGCCATCGTTCCGATGCTCAAGGGGCTCGGCCTACCGAGTAAGGCGACCCTTCTGGGAGCGGTCCAGTCAGCAGTTCTCATACTACTTGCCTGGGAGCTGGCGGGTCGATTCGGGGCAGTGGGAGCCGGGCTTACCTGGCTTGCTGCCACCGGCGCTTCACAGATCCTGGGGATGCACCTGCTGCGGCAGTTGCTCCCGCACGTGTGGGTCGGAATGGCCCCCGCCCTCATGGTGGTCGCGACCGCCTCGTTCGCTGGAGCGGCAACAGCATGGGCTATCGTACAACTCGATGCGGGTCTAGCGGGGCTCCTCGCTGCTATTGCGGGCGGCGGCTCAGTCACGGCGGGATTACTGTGGATTTTGGATCGCCACCTGGAGCTCAATCTGGCGCGTAACCTGGCGCGCGCGTTCCCTGAAGTCGCCAATGCATGGACGCTGGTCACCGGCCTCCCGCGGGCCGGCTCAGCCTCGCGTCCGGGTGGAGGATCCAAGTGAGGGAATCGAGGCAGGACCTCATTTCCATTGTGACCCCATTTCTCAATCCCCACCCGGTCTATCTGCGGGAGGCCATTGAGAGCGTCATCGCGCAGACCTATTCCAAATGGGAGCTTTTGCTCGTAGATGACGGTTCTCAGGGAGACTCGGTCGCGCTCGCGCGCGATTATGCCCGGCGGGACCCCGAGCGGATCCGGTATCTGACGCACGAGGGACATCAGAACCGCGGCCACAGTGCCTCGCGTAACCTCGCAATCCGCGAGGCCAAAGGCGAGTACGTGGCCCTCCTCGATGCCGATGATCTCTGGCTTCCGCGCAAGCTGGAGGAGCAACTCGCGATCATGTCCCGGCACTCGGACGTCGGCAGCGTGTATGGCAAGACGCTGTACTGGTTCAGCTGGACCGGCGATCCAGGAGATCAATCACTCGACTACGTTCCCTCGCTTGGCGTGCCGCTGAATTCGGTATTACCGGCTCCTCGCTTTCTCGCGAACATGGTGCGGGGCTCCGTCACAGTGCCGTGCACTTGCAGCCTCCTCGTACGTCGATCTCTGCTGGACGAGAGTGGCGGGTTCGAGCCGGCCTTCACCAGCCTTTTCGGCGACCAGGTCTTCTATACCAAGATCTTTCTCGGCTCACCGGTCTACGCCGCGAGCCAGTGCTGGGATTACTATCGGCGCCATCCGGAGTCCCTCTGTGCCACGGTGTCGCCAGCGAATGCGATTGCGGCACGACGCAGATTTCTGGAGTGGGTGCGGTCGTACTTGCTGCAGGCCGGCATCGCTGACGGACCGGTGCACGGGGCGGTAAGTCGCAGTCTGTGGGAGCTGGAACATCCGCTGGGAGCTCGAATCCTGCGCAGTGGCCGCCGGGCTCGCCGTTTGGGAGGGCGGGCCGCTGCCTGGTTGAGGGGCCGTGAGATCTGAGGGCGAGCTGAAGATGGAATCGGGCCGGAAACCGCCTACCATCCCCGGGAAGGCGCCGCAGTCGAACAATACCGCACGAGTCTTGCTGGTGCGCACAAGTCCATCGGCTCTATCCTGCGCTACTGCTCCCGGACGGTTCGCCTTGCTGATTCGGCGCACAGGAAGGACCATCATGCACGCTGCCGTGGCCGTACTCGTGCAGGTAGCGGTCACCGCTGGCCCCGCGTGGGCCCAGAAGTGGGAGCTACCGCTGGTCACCCGTAATGGTGATACCATGTACACCGACCTGACGCGGATCGATCGGGTGGGATCTGACGTGTACAGCGCCT
The DNA here is from genome assembly GCA_035249825.1 of Gemmatimonadales bacterium. Classification (GTDB taxonomy): domain Bacteria; phylum Gemmatimonadota; class Gemmatimonadetes; order Gemmatimonadales; family GWC2-71-9; genus CAVVWJ01. The sequence continues at coordinate 5,041 of DATFFX010000321.1, forward strand.
GGTCCAGATACGTGTATGCCAATCCGGTGGATAACGGGACCGAAGCACTGGTACGGAAAGAGTACGACTGCAAGCAGCGTAGCCGCCGGATTGTCTCTGCAGTGTTCTACGACGCGAATCATGCAGTGACCTGGGAATCGAACCAACCCGGCACATGGGTGCCCGTCAGTCGCGGCTACGGTCGAAAGCAGTGGAATGCCGTCTGCGGCAAGGAAGATGGGGCGTTGGCCAACTTCATGAGCTGGCTTAGGAGCAAACTGTAGGCACTCCGGTCTCTAGCTCGCACCCTCAGCGAACCACTATGGAGAGTCGCGTCGGGATGACAGACAATACGATGAACCCCATGCGGGCGCTGGCTCGCCGCGTGCTGTCCCGGGAGAGCCGGCGGCGGCTGACCCACCTCCTGGCGTGGCCGCCCGTCGGCACCGTGCGCTTTGGTGGTCTGCGTCGCTTGACTCCGGTGAGCCGGGATTGGGGCTTCGACCGCGGGCAGCCGATAGACCGCTATTACATCAACGAGTTCCTCTCCACCCACGCGGGCGATATCCGAGGTCGTGTCCTGGAGATCGATAACGACAGCTATACCCGCGCTTTTGGTGGAGATCGAGTAACCCAGAGTGACGTACTGCACATCTCCGAGTGGAATCCCGGCGTCACGATGGTAGGGGATCTCACGCAGCTGGACCACGTAGACTCGCAGCTCTTCGACTGCGTCATCGTGACCCAAACGCTGCAGCTCATCTACGACTACCGGGCAGCGCTGCGGACTATACACCGCATCCTTCGGCCCGGCGGTGTCGCGCTGATCACCCTTCCTGCGATCAACAAGAGTCTGGATGAGAAAGGCTCCTTCGGCGACTACTGGGCCTTTAGAACCATCTCTGCCCAGCGACTCTTCGCCGAACTGTTCCCTGCCGACCAGGTCACAGTAACAGGCTACGGAAACGTGCTCGCAGCGGTCTCCCTTCTGCATGGTATCGCGGCGGAGGAGCTCACAGGTGAGGAGCTGGATCACGTCGATCGCGCTTACGAGCTGGTGGTTGGCGTCCGGGCCCGGAAACCTGGCGCATGACCCTTCGGGGCGTGAAGGCAGTGCGAAAGTCCGGGCAGTGGTTGCTGGGTAAAATGGTCCGGCACGCCCTTATCCTGGGCTATCATCGCATCAGTGACGGTCCCGATCCCTATCAGATGAGTGTATCCCCTGGGCGCTTCGCGGAGCAGCTCGCCGTGCTGGCCCGGATTGCTCACCCGCTTCCCCTGGAGGTGCTGCCCCAACTCCTGCGGATGGGACAGCTGCCGAAGCGGGCTGTTGCTGTAACGTTCGACGACGGCTATGCCGACGTCCTGCATCGCGCCAAGCCCTTGCTCGCCCGGTTCGGAGTTCCGGCTACTGTTTTCGTCATAAGCGGAGCGCTCGGCTGCGAGCTCTGGTGGGACCGGCTGGATCGAATCTCAAGCAGGGCAGCGGCTCTCGATCGGCGGCTCGTCCTTACGATCGGAAACACCGTATTCGATTGGCCGCTGGAAGGCGTCTCCAGGTCGGCGGGGGCATTGCGCCAGGCCTTGTATCCGAAGCTGCGAACGCTGGCTCAGCCCGCCCGTGACGCCGTACTCGATCAGCTGGAAGAGCTCATGGGTGCAGATGACCTGGGCCAGGGAGGCCTCCAGCGCGTCGTCACAGCCGATGAGCTCCGCTGCCTTGGCGAGGGCGAACTGGTACAGATCGGTGCTCATACGGTAACCCATCCGGCCCTGTCCCAGCAGAGCGCGGCGCAGCAACGCCAGGAGATCGCCGGCTCTCGGTGGGATCTCGAAGCGGCATTGGGCCGGCCGGTAACGGCCTTCTCGTATCCTTTCGGCGACACCGGCCCCGGAGTCAGTACGATCGTTCATGAGGCGGGTTATCACTACGCCTGCGAATCCCGCAACGCAGTAGCATGGCGCGGCACCGACCGATTTTCCTTGCCCCGATTCTGGATGCCTGATTGGGATGGGGTACGATTCGCCGGCTGGCTGGAGCGATGGCTCGATGACTGAGTCGGCCGAGCGGGTGATGGTGATTGTACTGACCTATAACCAGCGGGAGGTGACCCTCCGCTGCCTGGAGAGCCTGCGCCGGGTCGGCGAGCCCCCGTTTCAGGTGCTGGTGTGGGACAACGGATCCAGCGACGGCACCGCCGAGGCCGTCCGCAGCGGCTACCCCGACGTGTTGATGCACGAGCATCCGAAAAATCTTGGGGTGGGATCCGGCCGGAATGCCGCAGCCGCATTGGCGCGAGAGAGGTTCGCGCCAAGCCACCTTCTGTTTCTTGACAACGACATCGTCGTGGCGCCCGGATTCGTGCGCGAGCTGCTGGCGCCGTTCCGTGAAGACCCGATGCTCGCCCAGGTCCAGTCGAAGCTTCGGTTGCTGAACGATCCAGCCCGCCTGAATGATGGCGGTGGCTGCCGGATTGAGTGGTGGTGGGGCCGGACCTCACCGGTCGGTTTCGGCGAGCTCGACCAGGGACAGCGCGACCGCCGAATGCCGTGCGTCGCCTGCGGTGGCGCCATGATGGTCCGGGCAGACCTTTTCCAGCAGCTCGGGGGTTTCGACTCGATTTTCGATCCGTTCGGGCCGGAGGACCTCGATTTCTCCCTCAGGCTGCAGAAGGCCGGCTATAGGGCACTCTATGTGCCCACTGCGGTCGGCTACCATGAGGTGAGCCACACCTTCGGCAGCGGCTACACCCAGGAGTATGCCCGTACCAAATCGAAGCATTGGTTGCGGCTGATGCGCCGCCACGCCTCCCCGCTTCAGTGGACGGGGTTCCTGCTGCTCGGTGCGCCTCGAGCACTGGTGCGAACGACTATTCGTGAGGCACGACGCGGCAATCTCCGAGCTCTCCTCGGCACTTTGCGTGGTGTCTTCGAGGGATCGAGCTCGCGACGTCGAAGCTAGGAGCTGCTGGAGACCTGTGACCAGATGGCGTCGGGATAGAACGCGCTCGCGACCACTTCGGTTACGCGTCTGATCCGCGCAACCTCGTCCGCAGTCAGCCTTCCCTTCCAGCTCTCGAGAGTGGCCCTGCTGTCGAGCCGAGTCTCGTACGGATTCTCCAGCTGCGGTTCTTCCGGGTTCTCAGTGCTGCTCGATGCCGCAATCGTCGTTATAGCAGGTTTCGTGAATCCCAGGCCCACTGAATGGTAGAGACTGGCGAACTCGGCGAGTGGGTCGCGGGAAAGGTCCTCCTGGAGGAGAATGCGGAACTGCGGGAAGCGCTG
>DATFFX010000322.1:0-2455 GCA_035249825.1 Gemmatimonadales bacterium
CTCGATCCAGGTCCGCGCCCCTCGCCGGCGCTCGCTCCGCCGCCGCGCCCGTGTTACGACGTCGATGGCTCACCTTCATCGTGGACCTAACCTCGGGGAAGCCCACGCGCTCCGCCCCTCTAAGCTGCACGACCGGAGCTAGCACGCCGATGAAGAATGGACGAGTTTCAGCGGTCTAATGTCCAGAGGAAGGTTCGGAGGGCCATTTCCAGTTGGCGCGGACGGCCTGCGACGCTTCGGCTGATTGGTGCCTGGCTGCCCGGGATCATTGGCGCGGCGTGGATGAGTTTGGGCTGTCATATCAGGTTAGTAGCGCGGTGGACGAGGGTAAGCTGCCAGCGCACCCGATCGGGACCGCCATTTGGTGTTCCACTTCCCGGGCGCGGGTCTTGGCCCAGGCGAACACCTCCTCGCTCCGGTGCCGGGCCGCTGGTCAGCTGGTAGCCGGCGTGCCGGTCGGTCCGGCCATCGATCGCTGAGTCCCGGCGGGCGGTGTCCTGGGGGACGTGGGGTGGCCGCGACAGCGCCCGCCCCGACACTCTCGGCGCTCGCCACTCAGGCCGTGGCAATTCTCCATGAATCTCTGGCCCATGGCGCGCCGCCTCGGAGGTGCTGCAGCACTATCGGACTCACCCTTAGGACCAGCTCAGGCTCCTGAGTGGCAGAATCCTCCTTACATGCTGTTCGCGTTATGGTAGAAACTTCGGAAGCGGGCGGCACGCATTGCCGTGAAGAATGTCTGGAAGTCCCTGGTTAGCCTCGATCTCAGGCATAGCGTGGCCGACTACTCGCGCGCGGATCTTGGATGAAATGAGGGCCCCGACGCTCTGGCCGGGCGTACTCTTGCTCGCGGCGGCCATTCTCGGCTGCGAGAGCTTACCCGAGGACGATTACGATCGCCCTTCGATTGAAGCACCGCCTGCAGCGCCGGTATCCGGGCCGGTAAGGGCGGCGCCAACCAAGCTGAGCGCGTTATCGCAGGAAGAGGGCGACCCCGTGCAGCGGGTGGTCCAACGGGGCACCGGCACATTCCTCCGCCCAGCTGATCGAGGCTCACAGGCTCCAATTACGACCCAGACCGACGGCGACATTACGTTGAATGTAGTCGATGGCGAGCTCCGGGAGGTTGTGCGCATGGTGCTCGAGACCGCCCTTGGCGCCAACTACGTGATCGATCCCTCGGTCGGCGGGAGTGTCACCATTCAGACAACCCGGCCGCTACCAGCCAAGGACCTCGTGGCGGTGCTGGATGCGGTGCTGCGCATGAACGGTGCTGCTCTGGTCCAGAGCGGCGATTTGTTCCAGGTGGTGCCGATCGATCAGGCGCTGACCGCCGGTGCGATGCCGGACGTGGGAGCAGTGCCGGGCGCGGGAACTCCGGGCTTTGGCGTGCAGGTGGTGCCGCTTCGTTTCGTCTCGGCTCCCGAGCTCAGCCGTCTCCTCGAGCCCTTTATGCCCCCTGGCGGCACCATTCAGGTGGATGCAACTCGCAACCTCCTGCTGCTGGCAGGATCGGCCAACCAACTGGCATCGTTGCGGGATCTGATCTCGATGTTCGACGTCGATTGGATGCGAGGCATGTCGTTCGGTCTGTTCCCACTCAAGAACGCGGCTGCAACCGATCTGGCGCATGAGCTCGAACAGATCTTCGGAAGCACCGAGGAAGAGACTCTTGCCGGCCCGACCAGGTTCGTGCCGATCGAGCGGCTGAACGCGGTCCTGGTGGTGTCGCCACAGCCCGCCTACCTGGACGAGGCAGAAACCTGGATCGAGCATCTAGATCGGACCAGTGATGGCGAGGAGCCTCAGGTCTACGTCTATCCCGTACAGAATGCGCGCGCAGCGAACCTCGCCGAAGTGCTCAGCGGAACCTTCGGGGTCCGGGCCGCCACCGTCGGAGCGCCAAGCCTTCTGGCGCCCGGCCGTGAGGCCGTGGAGTTGCGTTCCACTCGGGCTTTCGAGCTCGGCGCAACCGCCGCCGCGGAGGAACCTTCGTCAGAAGAGATCGAACCGGCCGAGCGCGCACGGCCAACCCGGCCGCAATCGCCTCGAGCCGGCAGTACGCTCCTATCAGCAACGGCGGCGGCTTTCGGCCAGCAGCAGCCAGAGATCCGCATCATTGCCGACGATTCCACCAACTCACTGGTGATCAATGCCCTGCCGCGTGACTACCGGAAGATTCGGGAGGCCATTGAAAGGCTGGACAGCCTGCCGCTCCAGGTGCTGATCGAGGCAACGATCGCGGAGGTGACTCTGTCCGACGATCTGCGTTACGGAGTCGAGTGGTTCTTCAGATCCGGTGACTTCGAAGCGACGTTCGACCAGCCCTCCCCTCCTCCCGGCGTGACGCCGATCTTCCCAGGCTTCTCGGCCCTGTTCTCGAATGCCGATGCCCGGGTGGTCCTGAATGCGCTCGAGGCCGTCACTGACGTCAACGTGATCTCGTCACCTCAGC
>DATFFX010000323.1:0-8839 GCA_035249825.1 Gemmatimonadales bacterium
GGCGGAGCGCCGCTCATCAAAATGACACGGCCGACCAGCCTTGGCCAGCGTCGGACAATCGCGAGGAAAAAGGTATCTCCGGCAATCTGAGGCAGCCGAAGATCCAGGAGCACGAGGTCGAAACTCGACTCATCCAGCATCTGGTACGCTGAGTGGGGGTCCGGGACAGAGACGACCTTGTAATGAAACGCAGTGAGAGCCCGCTCCAGGGTGCTTCGGAGGGCGGGCTCATCATCCACGATGAGAATGTGGCGGGTCTTCAGGATGCCACCTGGGTCAATGGTGTGAGATACCGGCCGGTGACGATCATCAGCGCCTCTTCAGTCGACAGCGACACGCGCAGCTCTCCGGCGGTCAGCCCGAACACCGCACGCAAGTGCATCTGCAGAGTCTTGGTTTTGCTGTAGCCCAGCTTGAGCGCCACATCTTCCACGGTGTATCCCGGGTCGAGCAGGAGCCGGTGAGCATAGAGTAGCCGGGTTAAAACCATCACCATCCGCGGTGAGGGGAGCCCGACCTTGGTAAACCAACGCTCACAAGTGCGACGGGTTAACTGGGCTCGTTGCGCCAGAGCGGTAACTGTCGGAGCCTCATCCCCTGCATGCAGCATGGCTTCCAGCGCCCGGATCAACTCGGGGGGAAGCTCCTGCAGAGCCCCGCCCAGCGCCTGCATGACCTGCTGCGAGGCGCTCTGCTCGAGTTCCGCCTTGAGAGCCGTCCGTAGAGAGGCCGGAGCATCCTCGAAGCGGTGAAATACGACCCGCCTGATCCCTGCTCGGCCGAGCTCGAGAAGTACCGAGGCTGTGGCAGGGGCGAGCTCAGTGTATATGAGGAGAGGCAGGGAAGGGAAAAGTAAGCGTATTCTCTCTATTCCGTGAGCCCTCGCCTGTCCGCCCAGCAGCGGATCGACCACTGCCATCTCCACGGGCTTGGCACGGATCGCGTCCACCGATTCCGGCCATCCGGTCCCGGAAACCCAGTGATAGCGGTCAGGATCGAGCACGCGCAGTCGCAGAAGACGTTCGGCGGGTACTGCGGCGAGCAGTAAATGTCGCAAATCGGCCCCTGTTTGTCGCAAATGGGCCCTAAAACCGCGAAAGCCCGAGCGCCAGATTGGCGAAGTGCCCCTCACCGGACATTCCACCGCTCTCAAAAGGATGCTCCATGTCACGCTCGAAGAGCTACGGTCTCGTGTTGGCCCTGCTTGCTTCTGCTGCCCTTAGCACTGCCTGCACCCGTACTGACGCAATGGGACCTTCGGAGCAGGTGCAGCCCTCGTTCGAGAACCAGGGCTCCGACAATTGAACTAACCCTGCCCGCTGCTGCGGCCGGCGATCCCTTGAACGATCCTACGCCTCAGCAGCGGCAGCGTACTCCCGCAATCCAAGCATCACTTCGTTCACTACCTCGGGATGCGCCGGCTCAGGAGCTGGTTCGTGCCTAGGCTCGTGTCCCTGAAGCAGAGGCGATTGCTGCAGCTCCTGCTCGATCTTGAAATACCAGACGTTGAGCCTGTGGGTTTCGGCTAAAGCCAGCCCTGCCGCCAACGCCTCGCGGGCTCGCCCGATCTGACCGAATCGAGCCAACCCGGTGCCCAGTTTGTACTGGTAATCCGTCGCCAGGCTTGGCGTCAAACGATCGTGTATCTGGGTCAATGCGCTGCGGCAGCGTTCGAATGCTACCCGGTTGCCCATGCAGGACTCGAGATCCATCAACTCGAGTAATGCGTTCGCCCGAACCAGAAGCTTCGCGTTGGAGTCGATCACGATGCGAAAGGCAAGACGTGCCGCCTCGTATGCTCCGATCCTCAACAGACCGATTCCGAGGTCGCCAAGGATGCGCATACGCGTCAGCGAGTCCGAGGTGAGCCGGAACGCGTCGTAGTTTGCCTGCAGTTCCTCGAGACGCAGGCCCTGGAGTGCGTAAATGGCACCCAGGTCGGCGTGGGCCATGGACTGTACGTCAGCCAGCTGGAGCTCCGAGGCATCCCGCACGACCGCTTCCGCCAGCTCCCGGGCTAGCGGCAGATTTCCAAGCCCGCGTTGAACCGCACCCCTTCCCAGCCGGCTTCGCAACGCGCAGACCGGGTCGCCCGCTGTGAGGGCAGCCTCCTCTGCGGAGTTATAGCAGGCGCTGGCTCGATCCCAGCGGGCCAGCTGGCGATTGAGTCGGCCGGCGAAGAGCGCATACGCCGCGAAATCTGCCGGCGTGGCCTCCTGGCCCTGCGAGCGCACGGCCAGCATCAGCGTCTCCAGCGCCTCGTCGAGGCGGGCCTCGTGCTCCAGGTAGTACGCGTAGGCCGTCAGGCTCATCCACAGGCTGGGGGGTGGCGGCCCATGCTCTGGAACACCGGCCACGATCCCTGACAGATGCGCGGTTTCAGGAGAATCCCCCGGAAGTTCACCGATGTGGCGACGAACCGCGTGAAGTTGCCAGCGGAATGCCTCCCGCGAATCGGGATCGTTCTTGATGAGGAGCAGGTTGTCTATCAGCCGCGCGATGACGTAGCCGCCCAGCGCCAACCGCGCCGATGCTTCGCGGTCCTGTTCGCGCTGAACCCGTGCGCGCTCCAGGAAAGGTTCATGAGTCAGCGTATCCGGCGGCAACCCGGCCTCGCCGAACAATCGGTGCGGCGTGAACAAGGAGATCCTTTGGCCAACTGTACGACTCTGGGGTACAGCTAGTATCGCCTCCAGAATCAGACCACACAAGGGTCACCCGACGGCACCGTTGAGGTGTGCAGGTTATAGACCCAGCGGGCACAAAAAGGATGCCAGACTGGGTAGGGAGTCACCCCATATTCGCACATGCGATATGGTTATAGCCTCCCTGAACTAATGCTGGTCTTTGCACTCATCGCCATTCTTTTTGGCATTGCGCTGCCTGGGCTATCCGCCGCTCTGGACCGGATCGAGGTCGGAACGGCCGCCAGTCACATTGCGGCGGCCCACGCGCGAGCGCGGCTCATGGCCATCACCCAGAGCAAGGTGATCGTCCTGTCGGTTGATTCACTCGCGCTCACGATCCGCCCTCGCGGCTACGCAACAGCACTCTGGTCGGAGGCAGGTCCTGCATCCAGCGGAGTCTCGCTTGCGGGCTCGGGTCAAACTTTCACCTTCTCCCCCGCCGGCTTCTCACTGGGGCTCTCCAACGCTACGCTCGAACTGAGCAGAGGCACGGCCACCCGCTCAGTCATCGTGTCACGCCTCGGGAGAGTCCGTATCGTACGGTGAGAGAGCTAAGAGTCCGAAGCCGGCGTGTGCCGCCCCTGACTCCCGGCTGTCAGAGTCCAGTTCACATCCACATGGACCTGGATATCCGGGTACATCCGCAGCAAGCCCAGCATCTTGCTGAGACCCTCGATGCGGTAGTCTTCGAGATCGAGAGGAAAGTGGGAGCGTACCCTCGCCGAGGACCCATTCGACTGCAGCGTGGCAGGCAGCGTCACAGTCCTGGTCACTCCGTGGATGAACAGCTTACCATGCAGGTTCGCGACCAGGCTGTCGGGCCTGCCTCCCCTGGGTGTGACGCCGGTCAATTCGAAGCGAATCTCGGGGTATGTGTTCGACTCCATGGACTTGTTGAGGTCCCTGTCACGCTTCGCGTTGTTCGTCGTCAGCGTACGCACCGGAGCCGCAACCCAGCCGCGCACCTGAGTGATATCAGGCGCTCCTATGAGAGCACCAGATACCGCAGTGGTGGTGCCCACGAAATCGCCGACGGTGGCATGCCCATCGAAACTGAGCTTTCCTGACGTAACACGCCCGTCGGGAATGGCTCCTGAAAGCTGAGCCGGAAGGGGCGCACCAGGCATCAGGCAGGCAAGAACGAGCGTGAGGGTGAATAACCGCAAAGGGAGTCCTTCCTGAGGTGCGTCAGCGCTCCTCCAAACCGTACTTTCTTACTTTGTTCAGTAGGGTCGATCGGGAAATCCCGAGCAGATGCGCGGCCTTCCGCTTGTTCCCTTCGGTGTGCCGAAGCACCTGCGCCAGGTGGCGTCGCTCGGCGGAATCGAGCGTTTCGGGTTCAATCGAGTGGTCGGGGGAGATCGCCTGCCGCACGAGGCCCAGATTTATATTGGGCGCGTGCAGGTCAATGACCAGTGCGTCGAACCGGGGCTCCCGTATCGACTCGGCAGCAGAGGCGACATCCGGTACAATTTCGAGCTGATGATCGACGGCTTGCAGCAGCATCACCAGCTCGTTGCGCCGCTCCGAAACCGGGGCCACCAGCAGCACGCGTAGCGGTTTCATCATTTGAAAGTACTGTAAGAACGGAACGGCCGCCTAGTCGTGGCTAGGCGGCCGTTCCCCACATGGACTACCCAAGGTCGAGGCATCTCTGCCGCCGTTCTTCTCTCACCTGCCACCGGTTGGCTGATACGCCGCTCGGGAGGGCGAGGTGAAGCCTTGGCTTCGATCCCCAGGCCGGATGGCCATCCCACCTGGTTCGTCTATGCGAGCGCTGCGAGTCGGATCGGGTCGCGGACCGACCTTTCGCACTGCACCCCGAGGCGCTAAATCGGGGCGGATGAAGCACGCGACTGGCTTCACCTGTTAGAGCCGGAGTGATCACCAGGATCATCGAGAACCTGAGCCGTAGTTGCGTCGGTTCTCTCCCCTGATATGCCGCTCAAACCCACCAGACGGCCGCCGCTGAGACCCAAAGTCCCAGTACGTTTCCGACGAGTGCGTGGCAATAAGATAGGCACCTGCGAAGATCTCGCAAGTGCCTCTGTTTCTTCGGGTTACGCCGTTATTACGTGGAAGAGATGTGGAAACCTAACTCAGTTGAAGCCTATGCCATACCGACTCCGTCAACACGATGTGGACATGTGTATCCACATAACCTCCGGCGGGCATCAGCCCTCCGGTGGGCTTCACCCCGTATCGCTAACCCGCCAAAGGCCGGACTCGAGAACCGAGCGGGAACACCTTGATACCCATTGCGGCAAAAAAGCTTGAGAGAGCCCGCTCGTACTGGCGAATAGAGCCTTGCACCCGAATCGCGCGCGGGTTTCCGTAGCCGCGGACCTTTTCTTCCTGCCCGGGTCTGCTCAGTGCCTGGAAGTCGGCCTGGCAGCGACTTAAGACGGCACCCAGCTGTTCCAGGGCCCGCACCATCTCACCTCGTCGCCTGAGTCTGGCTGGATCATTGGTCTTGACGCTGATCACGGTTGTCCGCGCCGGAGCGACGTTACGGGCCGATCGGGCGCACGCCTCGCTCATGACGCGAGCCCGTGAGCTCAAAACCGCCGGGGAAGCCTGACGGTAGTCCCGCTGAAGCCTGGCTGCAGCAGCGTGAACGGTGTTCAGCGAATCGCGAAATTGTAGCAGCTGGTCCCGAAGCGCTGCTCGGCTGGCATCCAGCGCCGGCTCAGGCATTACAACCGTCTGCGCCCCGGCCGCCTGGGCGCAAAGCATAGCTATCACGACAAAATGCCACTGACTCATGATTCGGTGCCGACCTCTATATACCGGTAGGTGGGCTCCCCCTCGGGAGAGGAGAAGAGACAGCCGGCCGAGCTGGCGGCAAACCAACCGGCCACAAGAGGGCGGGGCAAGTCGAGCTCCTGGATGATTGGACCCAGCCAGCGCCGCAGGTGCCGGATCTCTGGAGCACGGCGGCCCAGTAGCGCCAGCAATGCCCCAGCCCCGGAGGTGGCGCGAAGAAAGTGCGCCAGGCCATGCGCCCTCTGGGTGAATTCCACTGCCTTGACCCCCGGCTCGTCGAATAGAATGGCGCCCTCGAACACATCCATCGGTGGCGCATCGAGGCGGGGGCCGAGATAGACATAACGGCGGCCGTTCTGCCCTCGTCGTTCGATTACCGCGGCTGCCGTTTCGCTGGTCAATCGTGCCGCATGGAGCAGATCATCGTCCTGCAGTACTCCGACGGCACCAGTCCACTCCAGGGCAGCGAGCGCGGTTTCAACCGGACACCCGAGCGCATCATCGAAAGCAAGCAGGCGAGGGGCCTCACCCGCCCGCAGGACAAAATGCGAGAGTCCCTCCGCACGATCGGTGAAGGTGCGGACGACGAGTGTTTGCGGCGCAGTCATGTTGAGAATATAGCGGGGCAGGCGTACAGGCGGACAGGCGGTGGGAGGGCAGCCTCACTTACGATGCATAAAGCTGCGCCTCGCTCGACCGCCCGTCCGCCCACCTCACGGCACCAGTTCGGACTTCGGATCCACCCGGACTATCCATAACCCGGAGTTGATGTCGGGAACATAGATAAGACCGTTCCGGTAAACCGCCCCCCACGCATTCGGGACATTGGGCAGGACACCGTCAGCGTCACCGGTGACGACATGTGCGATCTCCCTGCCCTGCCGCTGTAGGTCGCCTCTCAGCTCACCAGAGATGTCGAGCACCCGGAGACCACCCTGATAGTCACCGAGATAGAGGGTATCACCGGCCACCCAGACATTGTGGCTCCCACCCTCTTTCGGCTCGTAGTAGGCCACTTCCTTCGGCTGCGAGATATTCGAGACGTCGATCACATGAAGGCGTCCGTACGCGCGCCCGAGTCCCACGACGCCACCCCCTTCGGTGCGCCTCGGGCGAGCGGAGAAGACCTCATCTCCGACGAACACGTACTTGCCGGCTCGCCAGGCTGTATGGGTGCCGCGGATGAAGCCGGGCCCTCCAACCGATTCGACGTCGCGATAGAGTGAGTTGAGGTCGTATTTGTATTGGGAGACTAGTCGCGGGTTCTCGGGGTTACCTCCTTTGATGCCGTTGCCGACGTCCAGAATGACCAGGCCCTGATTCCAGTAGCTGAGATACGCCAGGCCGTCCTGGACGTCCACGTCGTGAAGCACATTACCCGCCTCATCAGGCCGCGTTTGCCACCGCGCCACTTGTCGCGGTCTGTAGGGGTCCCGAATGTCGATCACCCGAAGCGAGCCGGTCGCATCATCCGTCAGGTACACATAGCCCCGATAGACAAACGTGCTGTGCACCCCACCCGTTACCGTTTCCGTGAACTCAGCGATGGGCTTGGGGTGCGCCGGATCCTCGAAGGAAAGGATGACGATACCGTTCTTCCGGGTGGATGCATTCTCCCGGGTGAGCACTCCGTATCTTCCGTCCTCCGTCGTCATGATGTCGTTGATGGCGCGCGCATCGACCACCACCGAGTCGGTGATGACCGGAGCCGCGGGATTACTCACGTCTATGGCATACACCCGGTCACCGATTGTGCTGACGTAGCCATGATGGCCATTCGGATGAAGCCAGAACTCCGCAGTCTGAAACCGCAGTGGCAAACGACCCACCAGTGTAGTCGGCCGACGGACATCTCTCGGGCGAACATCGATGGTGGCCTCTGCTGTTCTTCCGGCGAATATGGTCGAGACGCGATAAATGCCAGGTACATCAGCCACGAAGCGGCCGTCCTGGCCTACCTCTCCGTTCCCCGGGCTGAGCCCCCACTGTGGCACCACATCAGACACCGGCTGTCCGTTCCGGGTACGAGCCTGAAAGGCGAGTCGAACCACGTCCCCGGTTCGAGCCGACGCGCTTGCCGGTTCGATGGCGATCCGGGCGACGGGATTGGGGACAACGCTCACCGTGAAAGAGGCAGCAGCGTGCCCGGCACGCGCAGTGATCCGGGCCTTTCCAGTTCGTTTGGCGTTGAGCCGGCCGGTGGCGTCGACCTCCACGACAGCTGGCGCATCCGAGCTCCAGGCGACTCGGTCGTGACGCCGGTCGCCGTTTTGGGAATACGGCACTGCGGCTACCGTCAGCGATTGACCAGCATAGAGCTTCGAGACCGGGCGATCGAGGACCAGCTTTGCCGCGGGTTGGGGAAGAACCGTGACTCTGGCAAAGCCGGTTGCCGGCGCGCCTCCGGACCGCGGACTTGCGACAGCGCTTACGGCAACAGTGCCGGTCGAGCCGCCCGTAACCAGACCGGTCGAGTCTACCCGCCCTTCGAAGTACCCCCCGGATTGAAACCAGCGAACAGTCAGATCCCGTACTGGCCGGCCGGATGAATCCACCGCCGTAACCCGAAGCCGGACGGTATCGCCCACCTGTACTGCCACCTCAGCCGGTTGGATGACGACCTTGTCCAGAGCGGTGGTGTTGGGAGTGGGCTGCTGTTGCAGCGCGGCAACTACGCAGAGCAGCGCAACCATCGAAGGCACCTCGGAGGCTCAGTAGGAAAGCAGGCGGACGGGGAGAATGTATATCCTGCGGTGGGAACCGGGAATCGCTAAGTTAAGGAAAGGACACGCCCCCGGAGCCCCCATGCGCGTGGAATGGACCTCGTACAGCTCGCCCATAGGCGCGCTCACTGTGGTCGAGTGCGAAGCCGGGCCGCTCGTCATCGAGTACCCCAATCGTGCGGTGACCATCAAGTGGGCAGTGAAGCTGCGCGCCGCCGTCCCCGAGCTGCACATTGCACAGGGAAGTTGTCGAACCACGACTACATGGCTCGACGAGTACTTTACCGGATCTCCTCCCCATTTGCCCTTTCCCAACTACCTCAAGCGCTGGTTCGATCTTTCTCCGGCGCAGACATCCGTCTTCAGGACACTCAGGAAAATTCCGCTGGGTGAAACCCGCTCGTACGACGACATCGCACGCGCGACCCGGCTGCACCCGCGTCAAATCGGCTGGCTGGTCGCGGCCAATCACCTCGCTATCCTGATTCCATGCCACCGGGTGGTTGGGAAGGATGGCACCCTCGTTGGCTACGGCGGTGGCCTGGCCCGCAAGCGCTGGCTCCTGGACCACGAGCTCCGCACGGCGGGGGTGGTGTTGAAGTAGTCGCCGGTCACCAGTCCCCAGTCGCCAGTCGTCAGGCCCAAGTCGCGAGCGCGACTCTG
>DATFFX010000324.1:0-7416 GCA_035249825.1 Gemmatimonadales bacterium
GTCCACGGCCGGTGTCGGGGATACCGCATTCACGGCAGCGACCGTCTTCGAAGTCATCGAGTCCACGGCTGCCAGCGTCGTCACAGGCGCGGTGGCATCCGGTCCGCAGGCGGACTGCGCCTGCACTGAAATGAGCTCTTCCGACGGCATCGGTGGAGGCGCCACCTTCCGGCGCTTTCCCTTGGACTTCTTGACCACTACTACCGGCTTGATCAGCTCGGCACGTACCGAGTCCACACACACCGCGAAGCGCACCTGAGCCAGAGAATCGGCCGATCGGCGGGCCTTGCGCAGGCTGTCAGTGCGTGTCCGGAGCGCAGCCGCCTTGGCTTCAGCCTCCTTGGCCTTCCGGTTTCCCACAAGCGGCAGATTATCCAGCTTCGAGCATCCGGACAGAGCCAACGCCGCCAGGAGAGCGAGACCGAAGACGTTACGTGCCACTGGCCCCTCCTTCCGGGGTGGGCGACTTCACATAGGTGCGGATCTGGAAGCGAGCCTCGAGCAGCGAACCGGTGGTGTCACCCAGTGCCTTGGCGGCGCTGGGATTTGCCGCGGTCACAGAGACGTTATAAGGCACGATGATGCGTTGCAGGCTCGCCACGTCAGCCATGAACTGCCCGATCTGATCGTATCGACCGATGACGGACATGTTGTACGAGTAAGTGTCGAAGGGAGCCGGGCCGGCCTCGACCGGCTGGGGTACGACCTGTGAGAGCGTCACGCCCCGGATCTTGCTCCGGGTCGAGATGTCGTCGAGCAGGTTGGGCACCTCGTTCCGCTCCGGCACCAGCCGGCGGAGTAGCATCAGGCTGGAGCGATAGCTCTCCAGGCGCTTCCTGACATCGGCGATGCTGCCCCGGGCGAGCTCCTTCTTCGCGCTGTCGGTGGCGGCCTCGAGCTTGGTGATGGTATCCCGTACCGCCACTACGCGCGCTTTGCCCGCGGCCAGCCCCTTCATCCCGACCAGGTCTATGACGGTCCCGGTATATGCGCAGTATCCCACAATCCCGGCCAGAAGCAGGGTGAGCACGGGCGTGGACTTCTCGTTCGAGAGTGCCATGGCTATCTCACCTCACCGACTGGCTGAAGGGAGCGGTCCGAACGTAGGCCGAGTCGGCCGGATGGTACGTGGCGCGAATGCTGAAGGCGGTCACAGGTCGTTCTTTCTCCACTACAGTCTGGGCAGACACCGGTTCCACATTATGGATCCAGGGTGAGGCCTCGAGCTGGCGGAGAAACCGGGTATACGCCTGGATATCCACGGTGCGGCCATTCAGGTTGAAGACCAGCGGTGGTGGCAGGGCCGGCCCGGTAGTATCCGCTGCGCCGGGCGTGCCGGCCGGTTTGGCCGCCACCGGGGCCGCGCTCACCGGAGCAGCGGAACCCAGATCTACGAGCCAGGTGTAAGCCGGAAGCGCTTTGGTGACCTCATCCAGCAAGTGAGCCCAGATGTACCGGTCGCCGTCGACATTGCGAATAACTGTGATCTGAGCCAGCAGAGAGTCCCTGATGTTCTCCTGGCGCCGCTTGTCGGCGAGAAAGGTCTTGAATCGGCGGTTCTCAGTCCGGGCCTGCTCCAGACGCGGCTCCAGTGAGTACAGCTGGCGAACGTTGTTGAGATACACGAATCCGAGGAAACCCAGCACGCACACCCAGCCCCCAACCGCCGCAAGAAGGAGTGGGTCCTTGACCTTGGTGGTGAGGTCCCGGAAGTTGTCCAGCACTCCCTTGAAGTTGAACAGGGAGCCGGCGCTCTTGCGTCGTTTGCCCGGGCGTAAGTTGACGTTGATCATCTGGTCGCGGGTCCCTGGTCGGGGTCAGGCTGCGGTGCGCAGGGCGAGGCCGATCGGGAGCATCAGCAGGGGGGCCACTTCGTCCACCTGCATTGCGTCGAACACCCCTTCGGCCACCTGCAACTTCTCGATCGGATTGGCAAGCTGAACCGGGATCTGGAGCCGGTCTCCCAGAGCGCGGCTCAGCCGCGGAATCCGCGCGCCGCCACCCGTCATGAAGATCCGGGAGATGCCGCCCGCCGAGCGGCTTGCCGTCTGGAGGAAAGCGCCTGCTCGCTCGATGCCGACCGCAAGCTCTTCGGTGCGAGTCTGGAGAAAGGCCTCGGGGATTTCGCCGTTCGCGCCGCCCTGCAACAGGCGCTCCGCATCCTCCGCCGACTGACCCCGTTCCCGCTGGAGATCCTCGCGAAACCGTCTCGTTCCGACCGGAATGTCCCGGGTAAGCACCGGAATTCCGTCGTCGAGGATGTAGATGTTGGTGACCTCGTGACCGATATTGACCAGACCAACGACCCCATTCATCGCTTCCGGATAGTTGATCTCGAAGGCATTGTGAAGCGCGAAGGCATCCACGTCGATGATGCTGGACTGGAGTCCGACATCGGCGAGCAGCGCAATCTTGTGTTCCACCAACTCACGCTTCGCCGCAACCAATAGCACCGTCATCTGGAGCCCTTCGCCGGCCGGATCCAGGATCTGGAAATCGAGCTCTACGTTGTCCATGTCGAATGGAACGTGCTGCTCGGCCTCCCAGCGGATCACTTCACGGGCTTCGGATTCTTCCATCCGGTCCATCGTGATCTTCTTGACGATGACATCGCGCCCACCCACGGCAGTCACCACCGATTTCGACTTGACGCCGGCAGAAGCCAGGAGGCCCTTAATAGCCTCGGCGACGATTCCCGGATCCATGATTTCTCCCTCGACGATCGCATCGTGCGCAATCGAGGTGAACGCCACCTTGGTCAACACCGGACCTCCGGCGGAGTGCGAGATGACGACGAGCTTGATCAGGCCGCTTCCAATGTCCAGCCCGACCGTAGTCGCCTTGCGCCCGAAGAGTCCCATATTGTCCGGTGGTTGAGGAGACGTCAGGATATCGCGGAGTTCAG
Source organism: Gemmatimonadales bacterium (assembly GCA_035249825.1). Lineage (GTDB taxonomy): Bacteria > Gemmatimonadota > Gemmatimonadetes > Gemmatimonadales > GWC2-71-9 > CAVVWJ01. Next base: position 2,906 of record DATFFX010000324.1, read on the forward strand.
TGGGCAACCGATGTGCCACACAAATTGCACTTTGGCAATCCTTTGCAAGCAAGTGGGTTAACGCGCCAGTAGATGCGGACTTCCTCGGGCTCGACTCCCCTGCATCTTCTCTTTCGCAAGCGGTCTCTCGGGATGCAGCAGTAGGCTGAAGAGATCATGGTGCAACATGTGGCAGTGCTCAGTAGAGCTGGACCCAGGCGCGCTCCCTCAGAGGTGTCAAAGTCGAGGAGCTCTCCGGCTCACCGGCACTCGCAGAGTCGCGAGCCGTCAGCTGGACCAGCAGAGCCAGTGCGCGTCGGGCAAGCACGGTACCCTGCTGGTCCGCTCGTTGGCCCTCGACACGGATCAGGAACACCCGGCTCGTAATGCGAGTAACCCGGCTTTCGATTGTGACACCAGGACCCAGAGTGAGAGTGCCGAGCTCGAGGGGCATGGCGCCTGCCGTCAAACTCTCCAGCATCTCCGCCGGCGTGTTAGCGACCGACTCGGCTAATCCCGCTTCGGCCGCCTCCCGCGCCTGCGCAGCAAAAACGGCGTTTCGGCCGCTCTGCTGTTCCAGCCGGCCAGCGAAGAAGGTGCTTGCGACCAGCGCACTCAGCATGGCCATGGCGAATACAGCTGCCGCCAGCGCAATGCCACGCTGATCGAGAGCGGTCGGCCCGAACGGTGCGCGCCGAAGTCGAAGCAGGGCGATCACGGTGGTGACGAGTTCCGCAAGGTGATTTGAGTGACCAGCTCTTCCTCGAGCGACGGTGCGACTCCGTTCTCACCGGCGGCACTGATGCCTCGAAGCTTGCCGCGGATGCTCTTGATGTCCGTACGATCAGCCGTGGGTACTCCCCTGCCGTCGAGGTACTCGAGCTGGAAGCCATCGACGTGGACGAGCGGACCGATCAGAGGCTGGATCGCCTCCGCGCTGCTCACCGAACGCGCCCCCAGCCAGGACTGATCCCCCGACCGATAGAGCTTCAGCTCCATTATTTCGGTGATCCGTACCGGGGTGCCCTCCGGCAGATTCGAAGGGACCGCGCCTGCCAGCGTCAGAGAAATGCCGGGTCCCTGGCTCAGCGGACATGATCCGGAGGTACTGACGCTCACAACGCTCGCCGGCAGCCACGAATCATCCGTGGCTGCCTCCGGATCGCCCGGAACGAGGATGCTGACAGCATCGCGCCCCGCCTGCGGATCCCGGTAGCCTGAGAAGCTGCCTCGCGCGATTCTGATCGTGGTGGCCGTTGGCACCTGGCAGATGAATCCGAAGCCGCGCTGGGCGCGATACGTAATGGCGCTCGGGCCGGCGGCGACCACGTCGTTTTGATCCGCCGTTCCTCCCTCCAGGGTACTGAGTCCGCCGAGCTCCTCGCGAAGGATGAGTGCGCCGGCCCGGACGCTCGACTGCAGGGCTATTTGCTCTCCCTGCACGCTAGTGAGCCGCTGGCTTTTCCTGAGGATGTTATGAATAGCGCCCACAACCAGGACGGTAATCACCATCGAGAGCAGAATCTCCACCAGGCTGAAGCCAGTATGACGGCCGCCGTTCAGCACGCTATCCGGCTCTCGAGCATGGCGGTGCGCGGACCGCGAACCGTCAGGTAGGTAACCGTGACCCTCACATGGCGTACCTTGCCGGCGCCGGGCACCGTCCATGATTCGGAGACTCCGCTTGACATCGCCGGGCCGCCCGACACGAACTCTGAATTTGTGCACCGGGGCGGCGCCTTAGCCGCCAGGCGGAGAATATCCATACGGCGCGCCGCAACCTGTGCCGCGCGGGTCTCGACTTTGCCATGCCCGATCATCCGGGTGACCGAGGAGGAGGAGCCCGCCAGTGCCATTATGCCGATGGCCAGAACGGCGATTGCGACCATCACTTCGACCAGGGTGAACCCACATCTACCCTGCTTCATCCTCACCCTCCTTCCGGCTTGAGAAGGTGGTGTTCCTGGAGCGGGTGTGTCATACCGGAATTCCGCGATGCTTACCGAATGAGTCACTCGCCGCTGTCGGGCATACGGCTCGCCCGAGCGCGGGATGTGGCGTGAGGGAACTGACGACCCTGCGTGACTACAACCGGCTGTCTACCCGGCCTAGTGTGCGGGTAACCGCCTCAGTTTGTAGAAGAGGGTACGCAGACTGATGCCGAGCAGGTTCGCCGCTTGCCGGCGGTTGCCGTTCGAGGCATCGAGGGCCCGCTGGATGGCGACGCGCTCCACCGCTTCCACCTGGGAGCGGAGATCGAGTGAGCCGTTGCTTGAGGCACTGTGAGGGGATGACCCGTTCGACAGCGCGAAGTCCTTGCTGTCGAGTGGTCCACCTACGCCGAGCACAGCCGCGCGCTCGAGTACGTTCCGCAGCTCGCGCACATTCCCTGGCCAGCCATAATGGGTGAGCGCCGCAAGAGCCGACGGAGTGATACTGACCGGATGGCCCAGTCGCTGGGCCATCTGCCGGGCGAAATGGGTAACCAGCTCGGGAATATCCTCCGGACGTTCACGTAGCGGCGGAATGTGGAGCCGTACGACGTTTAGGCGGTAATACAGGTCAGAGCGAAACTCGCCGCGCTCTACCGCCTGCTCGACCGGGCGGCCGGTGGCTGCCAGCACCCGGACATCTATCTTCCGGGCATCACGCCCACCAAGGCGCCGAACCTGCCCCTCCTCGAGAACCCGCAGGATCTTGGCCTGGAGACTGGACGATACGTCGGCAATTTCATCGAGTAGCAGCGTTCCGCCATCCGCCAGCTCCAGCAGCCCGGCGTGGTCGGTTGTAGCGCCGGGAAAAGCGCCCTTGCTATGACCAAATAGCTCGGATTCCAGTAGCTGCTCCGGGATGACGGCACAATTGACCGCCGTGAAGCTGCGCTCGTTACGCGGGCTCATACGGTGGATGGCTCGAGCTACGACTTCCTTGCCGGTGCCGCTTTCGCCCGTGATCAGGACCGGCGTGTGGTGGCGAGCAACCCGGGATGCGAGCTCGAGCACATCGCGCATTGCCGGGCTCTGGGATACGACTAATTCCTTCACCGCGCCGATCCCCACATTGGAGCGAAGGCTTTCCACCTCGCGGCGCAGCCGTTCCCGCTCCTCGGCTTTCCGGACGGCAAGAATGACTTCATCGGCTGTGAAGGGCTGCTGGATATAGTCGTATGCGCCCTCTCTGAGGGCGGCAACTGCGGCGTCTTCGGTCCCCTGCTCGCTCAGCATGATCATCACGGCGCTGCCGCCTTCCGCCCGCAGCCGCTTCATGAAGCTGAGTCCATCCATGCCGGGGAACTTCACGTCGTAGAGGACCAGCTCGAATGCTTCCCCGGTGGCGCGCGCGAGCGCGCGCATGGGATCGTCCTCGGTCTCGACCAGATAGCCGGCCTCTCCCAACAGCAGCGCGAGCGATTGTCTGGTATTCGCGTCGTTCGCAACAATCAGCAGCCGCATCGGTTCACCCGAGGTTGGGAGAGAGCAGAGCATCTGGCAGAATCCACGAGCTTTCGCATGATCGACGTGCCGACGACAATCATTGCACTCGATCTCGGCGTCGCGTCCTACACCCGGTTAGTTCTGCTTAAGTCCGCTGTGCACCGAGCGGATGCGATCTGCCGGTGTGCTCGTGACTCGCCAGTTGATCCGGTGGAGCACTTTCGCTGCACCGGCTTGCAGGAGAGGCCAAGCAATTTCTTCGCCATCCTGCTGGCGTGACCTCATCAGCACACTGTGCAGCTAGCTGCAGGCCACCGCGCCATCGTTCACGGCCGGCGGGATCGGAGGAGCAGACCCGTAGAAAATCACGCAGGTCAATGTGCTCGACGCGGCGGTTGCCTGGGCAGACCAGCCGGCGTCAGTGGCGCTCACCATCGTCACAGTCACGCCGGCGGTCGGGTTAAACTTCAATGCCGGGTTCGGAATCGCACCGCCATAGTAGGTCCGGAACTCCACCCAGTAGCCTTCCTGCACTGATGCCAGGTTGCGCAGGTCGGACTTCATGCCGGCTACGACGGCCTTTCCCTTGGTGTTGGTGAACTTGGGAATGGCGATCGTGGCCAGGATGCCGATGATGACCACTACGATCAGCAGCTCGATCAGAGTGAAGCCCTTACGCCGCGGCATGTCCTCACCCAACCCTTTCATATCCATCCTCCACCTCGCAGATAGGGGGCGACTGGTTGCGAGGTAAGAAGAATGGGCGGCGGTAAGACACCGCCGCCCATTCTCTTGAAGCACTTACCTTCAGCGAGCGCTTAGTAGCACTTCGGCGCGCCCTCGGTGTCAGTTGCCGCCAAACCCGCCAGCGGAGCAAAGGTCACCGGATCGCCCACGAACACGCCGCAGACGTCATTGGCGGCGCTGGTCGCTGCCGGGTTGCTGATGGTAGCGGCCCAGCCGGCGGCGGTACAACCACCGACGAGCACCGGCAGGTTACCCTGGGTGGGACCGAAGGCGACGGAACCACCGCAAGCCGGGCTCGCCGGAGCAGGGGCCTCGGCCGCAGCAATAGCAGTTGCGTACGTCTGGTTGCCT
>DATFFX010000325.1:0-6828 GCA_035249825.1 Gemmatimonadales bacterium
ATGACAGACGAGTCGAGATTACGGGCCCGGTCGAGCGGAAGATGATGATCAATGCGCTCAACTCGGGTGCCAAGGTGTTCATGGCCGACTTTGAGGATGCCTTGTCGCCCCCCTGGGTCAACGTGATAGCCGGTCAGACGAACTGCATGGACGCGGTCCGACACGCCCTCGAGTACGAGAGTCCCGAAGGCAAGCGTTACCAGCTTGGTGGGAGACTGGCTACCCTGGTGGTACGGCCGCGCGGATGGCATCTCGAGGAGAAGCACCTGCTGGTGGACGGCGAGGCCGTATCGGCGAGCCTGTTCGATTTCGGACTCTACTTCTTTCACAACGCCCGAGAGCTTCTGGACAGGGGCAGCGGCCCGTATTTCTATCTGCCGAAGCTGGAAAACCACCTCGAGGCCAGGCTGTGGAACGAGGTGTTTCAGTACGCCCAGGATGAGCTCGGCATTCCTCGGGGAACAATCCGTGGTACGGTGCTGATCGAGACTATCCTGGCGGCGTTTCAGATGGACGAGATCCTCTATGAGCTGCGCGAGCACGCGGCCGGTCTCAATGCCGGACGCTGGGATTATCTGTTCAGTATCATCAAGAATTTCAGAGACAGCCCCGAGTTCGTGCTGCCCGACCGCTCCCAGCTGAGCATGAGCGTGCCATTCATGCAGGCCTATACCGAGTTACTGGTAAAGACCTGTCACCGTCGCGATGCTCATGCAATCGGCGGGATGGCGGCTTTCATTCCCAGCCGCCGAGACCCCGAGGTAAACGAAACCGCTCTCGCCCGGGTTCGCGAAGACAAGGCGCGCGAGGCGCGGGCAGGGTACGACGGCGCCTGGGTAGCCCACCCCGACCTGGTTCCCGTGGTCGAGGAGGTGTTCACAGCGGTGCTGAGTGGACAACCCCATCAGAAGAACCGCCAGCGCGAGGACGTACAGCCACGCGCAGACGAGCTGCTGGATGTTCGGGTGCCTGGAGGACGGGTCACCGCAGCGGGAGTCCGCGGAAACATCACAGTAGCACTTCAGTATCTCGGCGCCTGGCTCGGAGGATCCGGAGCGGTTGCTATCAACAACCTGATGGAAGACGCCGCGACGGCGGAGATCGCCAGGTCACAGCTCTGGCAATGGATCCGGCACGGTGCCAAGACCGAGGAGGGGATGCCGATCACACTGGAGCGCTGCCGCAGAATTCTGGCGGAGGAAACCGAAGCGCTCATTGCGGCCGGCGGGGACCGGGAGCGGCTCGAGCGGGCGGGCGAGCTGCTGGACAGCTTGATCTCGGCGGAGGTGTTTCCTGAGTTTCTGACGCTCTCTGCGTATCAGAAGCTTTGAGCTATGAGCTATGAGCTATGAGCGGTTAGCTGTTAGGCATTTCGCGGGCGAGCTACAGTAATGGGCTGAACTGCGGAAGTTTAGCGCGCTGAGGATAGCTAATGGCCAATAGCCTTCACTGGGGCGGCTGGGGTCGAACCAGCAACCTCCCGGTTAACAGCCGGGCGCTCTGCCAATTGAGCTACACCCCAAGATGGGAATACGAGGATAGGCACTTTAGTCACGCTTCCATCCGGCGGCAAGTCTGTCTAGCCCTTCACACTCAAGGAGTTAACCGAAGTGAAGCTGGAGTTCTCCGGTGCCCCGGAGGTTGCCGCCCCGCGAGACCGGGTCTGGCGCCGGGTGACAGATCCGCGTTTTGTGGCCAGATCAGTACCTGGGGTGGAATCAGTAGCGGTGATCGACCCCACTCACTTCAGCGTGACGTCGGGTTTCGGCCTGGGGTCATTAAAGGCCAGGCTGATATTGGACGGCGAGCTCTTCGACATCGTGCCGGGCACCAGCGCGAAAATGCGGCTGCGGGGAACTGCGGGCGCCTCCTCTATCGACGTGCTGTCGAACATCACGCTCCTGAACGCGGCAGCGGGTAATGTCAGGCTCAGTTGGTCGGCGACCAGCGAGTTGACGGGCCCACTTTCCAAGGCAGGGTCCGGATTGATAGGAGGTGTTGCGCGCAAGCTGACCGAACAGTTCTGGGCCGACCTGGCCCGGCGGGTTACCGACGAGTGACGCTAGGCACCTAACTATCGACTATAAGGAGTTCGAGGAGCGTCGTCCCGGTGTTCCCCCGATCGATGCGTCCCAGATGGACTCCTGCCAGCGACGGCGCGCAAGCATCGCCACTGAGCTCACCGCACTGGTGGGTCGTGGTGAGGGCGATGACACGCATGCGGGCTGCACGGGCGGCCTCTATTCCGGCCGGGGCGTCTTCGATGACGATACAGTCCGAAGGCGGTACATTGAGGCCCGCAGCTGCCATCAGGTAGACATCCGGGCTTGGCTTACCACGCGCGACGTCCTCAGCACACACGAGAATCTCTGGAACTGGCAGACCGGCACGGCGGAGCCGCTCCCGGGCGGTGGCCCGAGTACCCGAGGTAGCCACCGCCCAGCACCCTTCCGGCAGCAACCGCAGCAGGTGTGCGGCGCCATCGAGCGGCTCGAGCGCATTCGTGTCGGAGTCATCGGGCGGAACGAAGGCGGCCACCTCGGCCGCTGCATCCAGGTGTGGTGCGGCCAACTGGATGGTCTCGAGCGCCCGGCGGCCATGACACACCCGCAGGAAAGCCTCGGGCGACAGTCCCTTCCCCAGGGCCCAATGGCGCCACTGCTCCTCGACATACCGGGTGGAGTCAACCAGTACGCCGTCGAGGTCGAACAGGATCGCCCTGCACTCGAATCGTTTCATGGCGGGGAGAGGTGGCCTGCAAATCCTGGTCCGAGAGAGTTTACGCCAGACCCGCTTCTCTGAATCATCGGCCCGAGCATGCTCAAAAGGCGCTCGAGGCAATCGGCCTCAGCCTCTAGCCACGGCGACCTTTTCCTCCTAACGTAGACGTACGGCTTGTAGGAGCCGGCACGTGGCAAATTCACCTCTTCAGCAACTCCAGAGCTCCCTCTTCCAGCGCTACTCCGTCGAGCGTGAGCTCGGGCGTGGGGGCATGGCCACGGTCTACCTTGCCGAGGACCTGAAGCTCAAGCGCCAGGTTGCCCTGAAAGTACTCCGCCCCGAATTAGCGGCCTCCCTCGGAGTCGAGCGCTTCCTTGGTGAGATCGAAACCACGGCTCGGCTCAGCCATCCTCACATCCTCCCGCTGCACGACTCCGGCAAGGCCGAGGGTCACCTCTATTATGCCATGCCCTATGTCGAGGGCGAATCGCTGCGGCAGCGGCTGGAGCGCGAGGGGCAGCTCCCCATCGCGGATGCGATGGCCATCGTTCAGGCGGTAGCCAGCGCCCTCACATACGCGCACGGTCAGGGAGTGGTGCACCGCGATATCAAGCCGGAGAACATTCTCCTGGCACGGGATGCTCCGAGTGGTGCGGCTCACGCGATGGTTGCCGACTTCGGAATTGCGCGCGCTCTGGATGCCGCTGGTGGCGAGCGACTGACGGAAACCGGCATGGCGCTCGGCACGCCCGCCTACATGAGTCCCGAGCAGGCGGCCGGTGGACGGCTCGACGGTCGAAGTGACATCTACGCGCTCGGCTGCGTTGCGTACGAAATGCTGGCGGGCGCCCCTCCCTTCACCGGTCCCACTACACGAGCGGTATTGGCTCGCCATGCCGTTGATTCCGCGCCTTCGTTACACACGGTGCGATCGACGGTGCCCCGAACTGTCGAGGTTGCGATCGAACGAGCGCTGGCCAAGGTCCCGGCCGACCGCTTCGACACCGCTGACGACTTTGCCCATGCGTTGACGAAGCACAGTTCGACTGCGCCTTCCCGGCAGCACTTGAGCAGAGCGAGAGTAGCGCTCGGTATCAGTGTGGGTGTGGCAGCAGTGGGAGCAGGAACGATAATGCTTCGAGGATCCTCCTCGGCCGTCGTTCCCTCGGCTGCCACGATGGCGGTGCTGCCATTCCTTGCTCCCGCAGCGGATACACTGCTCGCTCGTGTGGGGCGGGACCTCGCCACGACAGTGAGTGCCAGCCTGGACGGCGTTGGGGGAATTCAAACAGCCGACCGGCTCCGCATCGCGCACGAAATCGCCGAGCGTCCCACCGACTCACCAGCGGACTTTTCCGACTTGGGGCGTCGCTTGGGTGCTCGAAGTGTCCTTCGCGGAACCCTGGTTCAGGATGGGCCAAACATCCGAGTGGACCTCGGCCTGTACGAGACGGAGGGAATGTCTCCCCTCGCCCAAGGGATTACAGTCGTGGGCGCTCGGGATAGTCTGGGGGCGCTGACCGACTCTGTCGTCTGGGCCCTGCTCCGGCAGGTCTGGAAACGCGGAGAGGCCCCGTCGCCAAGCCTCGCCGCCGTGACCACGCGATCGCTGGCCGCTCTGCGAAGTTTCCTCGATGGAGAGCGGCACATTGAGAAGGATGAATGGCACTCCGCCACGCTCGCATATCGTAGCGCTATAGCTGCGGATTCCAGTTTCTGGCTGGCCTATCACCGCTATGTCTTGGCACAGGCCTGGGATAGTCCTGATCAGGATGAAATCGAAGCCGCGATTGTGAGCAAGCTTGATCTCAATAGAAAGCTGTTACCGGATCGGGAGCGGCTGGTGGCGGAAGCTTTGGCCGAGGATTCCTTGCCTCGGGAAGCGGAGCTGCTTAGGGAAGTGACACGGCGCTTCCCAGACTATTGGCCGGGTTGGTTTCATTATGGCGACTTTCTATACCATGTGGGTCCACTTCTAGGCTACAGTTGGAGAGAAGCCCAGAAAGCCCTGGGACGCGCGGTTGCGATAAATCCCCGGCTCAAGCCAGCCTATCACCACCTCTTTTGGAACAGCATTGGAAAGGATTCGTCTGAGAGGGCCCAAGCGCTGGGTCGATACCGGGCGCTGCCGAGTTCGGATCCGTTGGCGAATCATATTCAAGTCGCTGCAGATCTTCAGCACCTGCGTCTCCTCGATGCACTGGATCGATCTGGCGGTGTGATTAGCCCACTGGACACCGGTCTCGTGGACAGCGTAGCTCGTTTCTATCTGTCTAAGGACGTTGAGGAATTCCAGAAAACTGTCTGGCCTTTCAGCCTGCTCTGGGCCTGGAATCCGGCTGGTCAGATCGCCTTCAATCGACGAGTGCTTTTGTATGCTGCCGATGGGCCGTCACGGGCGGCTGCGCTCCGCGGGAATTCCTGGGCCTGGGCCGAGCGAGGAGCGTGGGATTCGGCCCTTAGCTCGGCTCACGAGGCAATGAAGTATCAGGACCTGCCGTTAAACGCATACTTCCTGGCCGTAGACGGGGCTTGGCTCGGCGCGATTCCTCCCCACGAGGCAGTCGATCGCCGCTCTGCGGCGAACACGATGATTAGTGGTCTTGAAGACGGTGAGCGGAAGAGACGGGCTCACGGAATTTTCCTCTGGCTCGATGGCATGTTGGCGTTCGTCCTCCGGGACAGGCCGGCACTCGACCGCGCCCAGCAGAGCGTCCGCCAAAGTGGCCATCCGGACGCCAGGGTGATCGAGCGATCCCTTGCGGCATTCGGCCGAGCGCTTGGGGGTGAGCGACGCGCTGCGGCGCTCGACCTGGTGGCGCTGGAGCGGGAGTGCGCAGGGAACTATTGGGACCAGTGCGGACAAACCGTGGCGCCGAACATCGCCGCTCATCGTCTCTCGGCTGCGACCTGGCTCCTCGAAGCAGGGGACACTGCGCAGGCAAAGCGGCTTCTGATCTGGCACGAAGCGCGGTTCTCCTACTGGAACTGGTCTTTCGTGGTTCGGCCTCTTGCCTACTTAATGCTTGCACGAATCGAGGAAGCTCAGGGCCAGGGACCCCAGGCAAAAGAGCACTACAAGCAGTTCCTGCGACACTATGACTCACCGATGCCTGACCAGCAGCATCTGGTGAATGAAGCCAGGATTGCGCGGGCGCGGCTTTCCGGCACGGATGCGACTGAAACCCGCTGAGGCGGGAGCTGCTACTATCTCATGACCTCAGCAGTGCGAGCCATTGCCGACGCCTTCGAGGACCGCTACCAAGTCGAGCGTGAGCTCGGCCATGGTGGCATGGCCACTGTGTACCTGGCGCGGGATTTGAAGCTCCACCGCTCTGTCGCCCTGAAAGTACTCCGTCCGGAGTTAGCTGCCTCCCTCGGACCCGAACGCTTCCTCCGTGAAATCGAGATCGCCGCTCGACTCAGCCACCCGCACATTCTTCCGCTCCACGACTCCGGCGAAGCCGGAGGGCACCTCTATTACGCCATGCCCTACGTGGAGGGAGAATCGCTCCGCCAGCGGCTGGAACGAGAGGGGCAGCTTCCCATTCCTGACGTCATCCAGATCGGCCAGGCGGTGGCCAGCGCCCTCACCTATGCCCACCACCATGGGGTGATCCACCGGGACATCAAGCCGGAAAACATCCTGCTGGCGCGTGATTCCGCCGGCGGCGCTGCACACCCTCTGGTTGCGGACTTCGGCCTCGCACGGGCCCTCGATGCAGCGGGCGCGGAGCGTCTGACCGCAACCGGGTTGGCGCTCGGCACGCCCTCCTACATGAGCCCCGAACAGTCGAGCTCAGACCGCCACCTGGATCACCGTAGTGACATCTATGCCCTCGGCTGTATGGCTTATGAGATGCTCGCGGGTGCCCCGCCGTTCACCGGCCCCACCGCCCAGGCGATTCTCGCGCGACACGCTCTGGACCCGCCGCCGCGCCTGCACACCGTGCGCACCACAATCCCGGCTGCCATCGAAGTCGCAGTCGAGCGCGCGCTCGCCAAGGTGCCGGCGGACCGGTTCGCGACAGCCGATGAATTTGCCCGCGCGCTGACGGCGGAGCGTGTTTCGAAGCGCGTGAGGGGAAGACGTCCTTCACGCGGATT
>DATFFX010000326.1:0-7276 GCA_035249825.1 Gemmatimonadales bacterium
AAGATCCTCCTCGAAATCGAGTCCTCGAGCTCGCTCCTCTGCATAGAGGAAATTTCGATACCATTCCGCCTGCGCTTGGTACAGACCGTTGGACAGCGCGGCGATCCCTGGGACATCAGGGTACGGCGTCCAGGCTACCTCCTGCCCGGCTATAATGCCGTCGAAGCGAAATGCCGGGTTGGAATGATGCAGTGCGTGCAAGTCTCGGCCGGAGAGAAAAGGTCGGACCCAGAGAGCCAGGCCGGGTTTGGGCTGAACTGTTCGCCAACGAATCGCTGCGATTGGCGAACCGCGGGTGACGAAGAGCTCCTGTTCGATGCGGGTGCCGTTCCGCAACCTGAAAACCCAGGTAGGCCAGGGGTCAGCCGCGAACGATTCGATGGTGGCCGCATCCGCCGGCGCCAGGACGTCCGGTGCGTACCGCTGCCGGCTGAGAAACTCCCGCTCACCTCTCACCTGCAACGGCTCACCCTCTTCCACCCAGGCGTCGAGACCATTCACCAGAACCATGCGCCCGGTCGGCGGCGTCGTGGCCGTCAAGAGCAGTGCGTGATAGCGCCGGGTTCGAATGCCGCTGGTGGTGCCGGAAGCGAAGCCCCCCATACCATCGGCTTCGAGCCATTCGGTGGTTTCGTCGATGGGAACTCGGGCTCTCATGTGCGGCTCGACACCAGCCGGCGTGAGCCAGCAGCCTTGACCGGCGCAGTCTGATTGCTGCTCCGACCTCTCGCCAGATCCTCGATGCACCGCACCACCAATGCGGTCCAGCCGGTCTGGTGGCTGGCCCCCACGCCTCGACCGGTATCGCCGTGGAAGTACTCGTGGAAGAGCACCAGATCCTTCCAATGGGGATCGCTGGCGAATCGAGCATCGGCGCCATGACACGGTCGGCGTCCCGAGCGATCGGCCAGGAAGATTCCAGCCAGCCGGGTGCCCAGCTCCCGAGCCACGCCCTGCAGGTCAAGCATCTGCCCTGATCCAATGGGACATTCCACTTTGAGCTCCGAGCCGTAGAAGTGATGGAATCGCTCCAGGGCTTCGAGCAACAAGTAGTTGAGCGGGAACCAGACCGGGCCTCGCCAGTTGGAGTTGCCTCCAAACAATCCGGTGCTCGACTCGCCGGGATCGTAGTCCACCCGGTGCACGGTGCCTTCAAGCTCGAGCTGATAGGGGCGGTCGCGGTGCAGTTGAGAGACCGACCGAATTCCGTAGGGCGACAGGAACTCAGTCTCGTCGAGCAGGACTCGCAGCACGCGCTCCAGCCGCCCACGCGATGGTATGGCCAGCAGGCGCCGCACGCTCTGTCCGGCACCCTTCGGGTGCATACAGGCGATCTGTCCGGCGACGTCCTGCCGGTTCTCCAGGAACCATTTCAGCCGCTTCTTGAAGCCCTCGAGGTGGGCGAATGTGTTTTCCTCCAGCACCTCCACGGCGATGAGCGGCATCAACCCGACCAGCGAGCGGATGCGGAGCGGCGTATGCATGCCATCCACATGCAACTGGTCGTAGTAGAAGCCGTCCTCCTCGGACCAGAGACCGGTTCCCCCGAGCGTGTTGATCGCATCGGCGATGGCAATGAAGTGCTCGAAGAACTTGGAGGCCACGTCCTCGTAGGCGGGGTCCTCGCTGGCGAGCTCCAGGGCGATGGCCAGCATGGTGTTGCAGTAGAACGCCATCCATGCGGTTCCATCGGCCTGCTCCAGATGTCCCCCGGTCGGGAGCGGCCGGGAACGGTCGAACACCCCGATGTTGTCGAGCCCGAGAAATCCCCCCGCGAACAGGTTCCTGCCGTCGGGGTCTTTCCGGTTGACCCACCAGGTGAAGTTGAGCAAAAGCTTGTGGAAGGCTCGCTCGAGGAAGACCCGATCACGCCGGCCCTTGGGCCCGGTCATCTTGTACACTCGCCAGCAGGCCCAGGCGTGCACCGGCGGGTTCACATCGCCGAAGGCGAACTCGTACGCCGGGATTTGACCATTTGGATGCATGTACCACTCGCGCAGCAACAGCAGCAGTTGCTCCTTCGCAAAGTGGGGATCGATCCGGGCGAACGGGACCATGTGAAAGGCGAGATCCCAGGCGGCGAACCAGGGGTACTCCCATTTGTCCGGCATCGAGATGATGTCGCGATGGAAGGCATGGGGCCACTCGGCGTTGCGTCCCTCGCGGCGGGATGATGGAGCGGCCGGCTGAGCCGGATCACCTTCGAGCCAGTCCTTCACCACATAGTGGTAGAACTGTTTGCTCCAGAGCAGGCCGGCATATCCCTGGCGAAGTACCCGGACCTCGTCTTCGGTGGCGGCTTCCGGAAGCCGCTCGCGGTAGAACTCGTCGGCTTCCCGAATCCGGCTCTCAAAGACCCGCTCGAACTCAGAACCGAATGGCTGGATCGCGCCAACGGCCGATTGTCTGAGTCGAAGCCGGACAACTTGTTCCTCCCCGGGGGAGACATCGAGGACATAGTGTGCTGCAGCTTTGGTCCCTCTACCTGCCTGGTTCACCGCGGCTCGATCACCCTGCACCACCGCGCGATGGAACGCGTCCTTGACGAACGGCTGAGGATTCTCCGCGGCAAAGAGCCGAGCTGCGTTGGTTTCGTTCTCGGTGAAGAGAAGGTCCGGCCCGTGACGACCGACTGGATCTGCGTGTAGCTCGTATCGTCCCAACGCGGAGTGCTCGGCCACAACAGTACGCCCCATTCGTCGCAGCACGGGTTTTTCGGTGTGGCCTTCACCTTCGCGACCCCAGCTCCAGCTGTTCCGGAACCAGAGTGTGGGGAGCAGGTGAATCGTCGCGGCCTCAGGACCCCGGTTGGCGACCGTGATGCGGATGGCGATGTCCTCCGGACCGGCTTTCGCGTATTCGGCATATATATCGAAGTAGCGGCTCTGATCGAATACACCGGTGTCGGCCAGCTCGAACTCGGGGTCGAGCTTACCGCGCGCTCTATTCTCCCGGACGAGCCGCTCGTAGGGGAACTCCGCCTGGGGATATTTGTAGAGGGCCTTCAGGTATGAGTGGGTTGGGGTGGAATCGAGGTAGAAGTACGCTTCCTTCACGTCTTCGCCGTGATTGCCTTCCGGCCCGGTGAGTCCGAAGAGCCGTTCCTTGAGAATGGGATCGCGACCGTTCCATAGGGCCAGCGCAAAGCAGAGCCGGCCTTGCCGATCCGAGATGCCAAGGAGACCATCCTCACCCCAGCGGTAAGCCCGGCTTCGAGCATGGTCGTGGGGGAAGTAGTCCCACACCTCGCCATGTTCCGAATAATCTTCCCGCACCGTGCCCCACTGCCGTTCCGCCAGGTACGGGCCCCAGCGCTTCCAGTTCTTGACCCGCCGCTCATCTTCGGCCAGCCGGTTGGCTTCAGCTCCAGACACGAATACCTCCAGAGGGTCTGATCGCCTCATTCTGGTGAGCTATCGGAGCCTAGAATGTCGGGTGCGCCGGAAAGGTTCCGATTCAGGACTGAGAGAATTCACACAACTGGGGAGGGTCGGCTACGCGGGTTTGGTGCTGCGGCTGATGAGGGCGGTGGGACTCGAACCAATCACTCAGGGATTAATGGATTATATCTGTCAACGGAGCTCCATCCAGTTCTCAGACTTCGGTGGTGTGATGTACACCGCAGCGATGCTTAACCAGGTACATAACTTAGGGCAGGTGGTCGAGCGCGAGCGCAGTAGGTTCACACGTGCGAGCAAACGGACCGACCCGTAGGCCCTTGGCCCCACCCTCCCATGGGTGCGCTCCCACCGCCCCTCTTCTTCCCAGGCACCTGGCACGAGGGCAACTAAACGAGTAGCGGCACCTTATGAAATCACTCGTGCTCACGTTGATCGCGTTGGGACTAATGGAATGGTATATGAGGCGGGATTAAAGGCGGCTTCCTACTCAGAGATGATCTCGCCGAGGGTTTAGTTCCTCGTTCTTTCTCACCGTCGCGCTTGTCTCCTGACCATCCTGGACCACGAAAAAGCCTGTTCTATGAGGGCGGTGGGACTCGAACCCACGACCTAGGGATTAAAAGTCCCTTGCTCTACCAACTGAGCTACGCCCC
Organism: Gemmatimonadales bacterium; assembly: GCA_035249825.1. GTDB lineage: Bacteria > Gemmatimonadota > Gemmatimonadetes > Gemmatimonadales > GWC2-71-9 > CAVVWJ01. The sequence continues at coordinate 4,055 of DATFFX010000326.1, forward strand.
CTTTCCCGAAACATCTTCCAGACCACCCACCGGCACAAGGGATCCAGTCAGCCGCTCGCGTGAGTAGAGCAGCGGGATAGTAGGGGTTTCTCCCATGAAAAGATTACCAGTGTGCAAGGTCACATCATATACCAGCGCAATGGGTTATCATCGCCTCAAGTGAGCACACCGGGCACTCGCCGCCCCTCGCGTGCTCCAGGCTCGACGGAACAGTCCGCGTTCACTCATCACTATGGTTCCCATGGCGAAGGTTTCCCCCTGGTATTCAATCCGACAGCGGGACGGAAACGTCTTTCATGATGACGATCAGTGCCCCGTTGGCAACGCGATCGAGCAGGTATATCGAAAGTCCGGACACCGCTGTCGCACCCGCTGCCGCCAATGTGCCAGGATCGAGGCAGAGCTGCGCAGCCCTGAACGATTGGCCCGGTTAACGCCCCTCTGAGCGGCACGGAAAACTCCGGCTTGCCGAGCCGAGGTCGAGGTCCCACCATAGAGTATGGCACCGCCCCGCCGTTTGACCTATCGGACCGGTCTGCTCGGCCTGGTGTCTCTGGGCTGCAGCGATGAGCCGGCCGGAATTCGAGTCCTTCCGGTAGTCACCATCGTGGTCACTCCCGAAGCGGTTACCCTACCGGTGGGCGAAAGCGCGAGACTGGAAGCGTCGGTGAGCGATCTCGAAGGCCGGCCGCTGGCCACGCGGGAGATCACCTGGTCCAGCAGCGCGCCGGATGTCGCCTCCGTTTCTGCGACGGGAGTGGTCACCGCCTCATCGCCCGGCAGGGCCACCGTTGGCGCATATAGCGAACAGTCAGTGGGTTTCGCCCACGTGGTGGTCCAGTTGGACTTCCGCCTGCCCGTGAGCCCAGCGTCTGTCCTCAGAGCGGAGATCGGAACTCCGACCGCGCTGTGTGCCGCGGGCGAGGGTGGGTTGCGGCAGGACGGCAGGTGGGAGTGCTCCCATGCCGGCATCTCGCGCTACAGCCTCGATTTTCGAGCCGATGAAGGGCAGTCCTTCGCTCAGGTAGGCGCTGCCGCGGACGGCACAGTCGCCGACGTCTGTCTTCGTCCCCCACCGGAAGCAACCTGCGGACCAGACGGCCCCTTCGTGTACATCGAGCACGGCTTCGGATTCGCCAGCTTCTACTCTCATCTCGATCCCGCCTCGATCAGCGTGCGCCGCAAGATGTCTGTCGCCCAGGGAGAGACGGTCGGTAGAATGGGCACGTGGGGAGCCGAGACATATCCCTGGACCCACTTCGAGCTGCGCTATCAAAACCAGGATCCCGCCCAGCGGGCAGTGCTCGACCAGCTGCTGGTTGAGAGGCGGAAGTTGACCGACTATCGGGTCGGCGAGTAGCCTCCGGCATGCGACTCCTCATCACGGGAACCGGCAGCGACGTGGGCAAGACCGTGGTCGGATGCGCCCTGGCACGGTCTCTCCGCTGCTCCGGTAAGCACGTAGTTGCAGTGAAGCCGGTGGAGACCGGTTGCATCGGCGCGCCGGGAGACCAGGAAGACGGGGTGCTTCTCGCGAAGGCAACAGGCCAATCGCAGCCTTCACACGCCATTTTCCGGCTTTCGGAGCAGGTGGCCCCGCCACTCGCGAGCGACCGATCCGGCATCATCATCGATTTCGACGCGCTGGTGCTCAAGATCGAGCGCTATGGCGGCGAAGCGGAGTACCTGCTGATCGAGGGGCTCGGAGGCCTGCTCTCACCGGTGACCTGGGAGTGGAACATGGTGGATGTCGCCCGAACCGTCGGAGCCTCTGCGCTGGTCGTCGCAGTGGATCGGAAGGATGCCATCAATCAGACGCTGCTTATCCTCAGCGCGCTCGAGCTGGCAGGCATTCCATGTGCCGGCGTCATGCTGACGTCGCCCGAGGCGCCGGACCAATCGACCGGGTTGAACGCGGCGGCAATCGCCCGGCTCTCCGGCCTGGATCGAGTCGCCAGTCTTCCCGGAACAATCTCCGAGCAAAGCGCGGCTATGCGAACCCTCGAGGAGTGGCTGAGCAGGGTGCCGGCAACGGCGTGACGGGAAGAGCCTGCCCTGAGTGAAACGAAGGGACGGGAATGACGGGAACGCGAGAAGAATTCAGCCCTGAAGTCCAGACCCGAGAGAGCGAAACCGATTGAGGACCTGCTGCGGGTAATGCGGTAGCCTGGAGTTGGTCCCTCGCTGCGCTCAGGATGAGGAATTTCTCCGCCGTACTTCCTATCTTTCCCGCCCTTCTCTCACCCTTCCTTCCCCTCCAGCTGTTCCTCTATCGCCTGCAATACCCAGCGACGTACCCAGGGCCGGGTATCGTTCCGATGGCGAACCAGAGCCGTGAGGGCGTAGGTGTCACCCTGCGAGGCAAGCGTCGCCAGTGCCAGCGCCGCCAACTGTTGTTCTCCGATGATCTTCTCCAGCCCGTCGATCAGTGTGGAATCCGGAGACCGCACCGCTGCCGCGACCGCAGCAGTCTGGATAACGTCCCGGTATGACCGAGTACCGAGGCCGGCGAGCACCTGAGGCCGGGAGCTGACCGAATCGATCTGTGCCAGCGCGGTCAGTGCGCTGGCTCGCACTTCATAGCTGGAGTCTCGCGTCCATGCGTTGAGCGCCGCTGCCTGGGCACGCGCTCCCCCAATCGCGCCAAGTGACGTCACCGACGCTTGCCGGACCGCCGCTGACGTGTCACGCAGCGCCGCCTCCAACGCGGGCAACGCTACCGCGGCGGGAAAACCCCGAAGCGCCGCGGCGGCCTGCGCGCGGGTGAGGTAGTAGTCGGCGCCACGTGCGGCGCGGGTCAACGCCGATGCGGCCAGCGAATCGCTGGTCCGTCGCGAGAGTTGATCGATGGCCCAGCTTCGGTTCCATAGGTCTGCGGCCCGCGCCAGCTGGTTCGCAAGCCAGCGCGTCGGCTGCTCGAAGGTCAGCTCCTTCAGCATGGCGTTATTCTCGTCGAACACCACCATATTCGGCTGAGATTTCAGGCCTTCCACCTGGATCACCTGCTCCCGTCGGTCCAACCGGACTCGGCGTCGGACGTCGCCTGCTGCCGTGCCGACCCGCACAGTGACCGAACCCTGAAAGACCATCGGCGTAACGAATCGAACACCGGCGCTGTCGATGCGGGCTGTGTCGACCTGTGTCTGTCGCACGGTGAGAGCGAGGGTACCGGCTGCGGAGTCATAGGCCGAAGCAACGGTAAGCTCCGGATAGCCGGCTTTG
>DATFFX010000327.1:0-6972 GCA_035249825.1 Gemmatimonadales bacterium
ACGATGTTGGCCTTGGGCGGAACCACCAGAGTGGCCTCGCCGTTGCGATAACCGTTGAACGTAAATGGGCCCGCGATCAGCTCGAACGTCACCGTATTGGTGGCGGCATCGTAGGAGAGCCACTCGTCCTGGGAAGCCTGAGCCGGCGTCGAGGGTTGGACCGCTGAGTCGGTTGCATTGGCTGCGGCAGCAGGCTCAGGGGCTGGCTGGTTTGAGGGGCGGACAGTGGCTGTGTCCCGAGACTTTCGGCTGGGCTGTGCCGGCGGTGTTGGCGGAGTGGTCTCCCCAGCGGTGCCCGTTTCCGGTGCCTTCGCGGCCGAACCGGAGTCGGAGGCTGGCATTCTCATCGGCTGAGAGCCGGTAACCGAGGCCGCAGTTTCCAGAGACGGTGTCTTCTCCGGCTTGGAGCAACTTGCCGCCGCAACCGAGGCGGCAATCAGGGCCAGGAACCGGGTGGAACGAAGGAGTCGTGGATACATGTCCCCTGCACGATGAGTGGTTTTATAATGCATTGGCTCGCTGACATCGGACCTGGTGAAGGGATACTCCGGCACCGCAGCCGCGGCAACGTCTGGCCCCACAAAACCTCTACCATAGCAGAACTACCGTGACCCGCCTCACACTCGCACTTTGTTTCAGCCTGTCCCCGCTTGCGACTGCTGCTGCCCAACAGGCGGATTCGAGTCTGCTATCCGTGCAGCGAATTTATGGCACACGCGAGTTCCGAAACCAGAAATTCGGCCCGGCACGATGGCTGGGAGACGGCTCTGCGTATACCACCCTGGAGGACGCGGGGACGGATCGAGGCCAGAATCTCGTCCGGTATGATTCCGAGCGCGGCGCCCGCCAGGTCCTGGTTGCGGCGCGGCAGTTCATTCCCCAGGGTGACAGCCTCCCGCTGCGGGTAGAGGACTACGCGTGGTCGCCCGATATGAGGCTCCTGCTGATCTTCACCAACACTCAGCCGGTCTGGCGGATGAACACGCGGGGCGACTACTGGATTCTGGAGCCCACCAGCGGTCGTCTCCACAAGCTCGGCGGGACAGAAGCGAAACCGTCTACGCTGATGTTCGCCAAGTTCTCCCCTGACGGCCGCCGCGTCGGTTACGTGAGGGAGAACAACCTGTACGTCGAGGACGTCGCGGGCGGGACCATTACCCCGCTGACCACGGATGGCTCACGTACACTGATCAACGGCACCTTCGATTGGGTGTACGAAGAAGAGCTGATGAACTATCACGCCGATGGCTGGCGCTGGAGCCCGGATGGGAAGGCAATCGCCTACTGGCAGCTGAACGCCGACCGCGTGAAAGACTTCCACCTCATCAACAATACCGATTCGCTGTATTCCAGAGTCATTCCGATTCAGTATCCCAAGGCCGGCGAAGCCAACTCCGCCGCTCGGGTTGGAGTCGTAAGTGCGTCAGGTGGGACAACCCGGTGGCTCGAGATGGAAGGAGATCCCCGGAACCATTACATCGGTCGAATGGACTGGGCCGCCGGGTCCGACGAGATCCTCCTCCAGCGGCTCAACCGCCTGCAGAATACCAACGAAATTATGCTGGGAGACGCGCACAGTGGCGAGGTGCGCGTGATCCTCACCGAACGAGACAGCGCCTGGGTGGAGCTGGTTGACGATGTCACCTGGTTGAACAAGGGGAGGTATTTCACCTGGATCAGTGAACGCAGCGGCTGGAAGCACGTATACCGCGTCTCGCGCGATGGGAAGTCGGTCCGACCGATCACCCGGGGCAAGTTCGATGTGGTAAAGGTCGTAGGCACCGACGAAAAAGCAGGCTGGCTGTATTTCCTTGCGTCTCCGGAGGAGCCGTCCCAGCGCTATCTCTATCGTTCGCGGCTCGATGGCCGCGGCAATCCGGAACGTCTGTCGCCGCAGTCCGAATCGGGCACCCACACCTACGATGCAGCGCCAAATCTCCAGTACGCGCTGGAGACCTACTCGAGCTTCGGCAAGGCACCGCGGATCCGGCTGGTACGGTTGTCCGGCCATCGAGTACTGCGAACGCTGGTGGATAACGCGGCGCTGGCGAGTCGCCTGGCCATGCTTCGCAAAGGCACATTCGAGTTCTTTAGTATCCCGGTTGACGACGGCGCGCCGATGCCGGCGCTGCTGATAAAGCCCCCGGGTTTCGACTCAACCCGGAAATATCCGCTCCTGCTTCACGTGTACGGCGGGCCAGGCAAGTCCACCGTGAACGACGACTACGGCAGCTACTACCTCTGGCACCTGATGCTTACGCAGAAGGGGTATCTCGTGGCGAGCGTGGATAACCGCGGCACTCCAGCGCCACTCGGCCGGAGCTGGAGGAAGGCGGTGTACGGACAGCTCGGAGTAGTTGAGACCCGGGACCAGGCGGCTGCAGCACGAGCATTCGCCCAGCGGCCGTACGTCGATGCCGGCAGAATAGGCATCTGGGGGTGGAGCTACGGCGGATTCATGAGCCTGAACACCTTATTCCAGCATCCGAATCTCTTCAGTACCGCTGTCGCCGTGTCCCCGGTGACCCACTGGTCACTCTATGACAACGTCTATACCGAGCGGTTCAACGGGCTGCCGGACGAGAACAAGGCGGGGTACGACCGTGGCTCGCCTCTCACCTATGTAAATGGTCTCCAGGGAAACCTGCTTCTCATTCATGGGAGCGGGGACGACAATGTCCATTTCCAGAATAGTGAGGTGCTCGTTAACGCTCTAGTGGCTGCAAACAAGCCGTTCACCTTTATGGAATACCCCAACCGTACTCATTGCGTGTGCCAGGGTAAGAACACGGACCTTCACCTCTTCAACCTGATCACCCGCTATCTGGATCAGAATCTCCGGGGAGCCGCCGCCCAGCCTCGGGTGCCTGAGCGCGCGGCCGCCGGAGGGGGATGACACTCACCCGCCTTCAGCCTCCACTCCCGTGAACACCGGACATTCGATCTGCACCTCGAGGGGGGTCCCCGACCCATCTTTCCCGGTGATTTGAAAGCTCCCACCGGTTCCCGTGGATGAGAGCGAGATCTTACCCCTCCCGATCTGCTCTCCTCGTCCCCCCACAGCGATCCGGTGAGATGAGGACCGGGTGCTGAGAGCGAGGGAGAGCTGCTCTGGCCCGCCATTTTTCGGTCGCCATACAGTGAGATTCACCTGTAGGGCTTCCGGTCCCGAGCTCGGGTGCTCGACCATCCAGAGAGCGGCGGGCACGTCATAGATGGATGCGGATGGCGTGTGGCGGCAGCTGCCGGATCCGCTGGCCTGGTACGACTTACCTCCGATTTTAGCGGCGACACTCACCACCGCCGCGCCCGAGTTGCGCTGCGCGGCCCCGCTCGTGGCGATCGCGACCAACAGGAATGATGGCAAAAGAATGTACCGCAAGGCTGGAATCTCCTTTGGGTAGAAAACTGTCGAGTGCAGGTCAGTGTTGTGCAAAGGGGCGCATGGCGACCGCGCCTACCCGAACCTAGATTAGAAGTCGCATCACCGGGAGGTCCCATGACCTATGAAGAGATTGTTTCCGTGCTGGGTTATGCCGGAGGACACGAGCAGGCAGTACGGATCATGACTACCGCGCAGACTGAAGTTGTCGGCATTCCGATGAGTGTGGATACGCACGTCACCGCCCATGAGGTGTATCTGCGGCCTACGGGCAGTGATGATACCGAGATAGCGGTTTCCCTGGCCGCCATCGAAAAGGTCGAGCTGGTATAACCCACTCCTGCTGCAGCCGCTCCGCAAACGCAGGATGTTTCGTTCTGAAACAATCCAGGACACGGCCCGTATGTTCTGCTCGGGCGGCGGAAGTCTGGCATTCTCAGCCCGCCGCAGCTGCCGACGTTCGAACGGAGATGGATAAAGGATGGACATGGAAGGGATATTGGCCATTACGCTCATCTTTGGAGGCGGGACGCTCTTCCTGCTTTCGGTAAGTCCGATAGGCCGAGCGTTGGCCGACCGGCTGCGGGGGCAAGGGGCGCCCCCCCAGGATCCAGAGCTTCTGGCGGAGGTGGACGCGCTCCGCCAGGAAGTTGCCGAGCTCCATGAGCGAGTGGACTTCGCCGAGCGCGTTCTGTTGAAGAGCGACCGGCACGAGCTCGGGAAGGGGGAGCCCTCCTGATGTTCATCATCCAGGATCCCGTGCCGCCGGTGCCGCCACTTCCACCCGGCCCTCAGTTCGACCCCAACCTGATATTTCTGAACGACGGCGGACCGCCGATCATCCTTCTGATCGTCATCGCGGCGCTGACGGCTACGGTGATCATCCTGTGGCCCATCATGCGAGCCTTCGGCCGGCGCCTGGAGGGCAAGGCCAACGCGGACCCCGCCCTCAGAGCCGACGTGGATCATCTCCACGCCCGGCTGAGCGAGGTGGATTCCCTACAGACGCGGGTCCTGGAGCTGGAGGAGCGGGTGGACTTCACCGAACGGCTGCTGGCCCAGGTACAGCAACCGAACCGGTTGGGAGCGCCGGCCCAGGAGAGCGACCGATGAGCGGAGCGGGCGAGCTCGCCATGTTTCTCGCCCTCGGAGCGGCAGCGGTCGGGCTGCTGTTCGGGCCCATCGGCTCTGCGATAGGCCGCCGGCTCGGGGGTCGCGGCGATCCGGGGGATACCAGCGGCCAGATCGAGGAAGTTCGCGAGCAGGTGACGGCCGAGGTCGACGACCTTCGAAAGCGGTTAGTAGAGGTCGAGGAACGTTTAGATTTCGCCGAGCGGCTTCTTGCACACGGCGCAGTTGCGAACCAGTTGCCCGGGGGACCGCGTCAATGATTACCCGAGAGGATATTCAGTCGTTTCTCGACCGGCTCGACGGGGGCAGTCTGGCCGTCCGCGAGGTCGAGCCGAAGCTCTGGCTCGCGCGAACGCCGGATGATGCCGAGGTCGTGGTACACTATGCGCCGCCGGTGGTAATCCTGCGGGTTCGTGTCATGGAGCTCCCCACAACAGAGCCGCGCCGCAGCGAGCTCTTTCGTCAGCTGTTGGAATTCAACGCCCGGGAGCTGGTCCACGGCTCCTACGGTCTGGAGGGCGACCACGTCGTGCTCACTGACACGCTCGAACTGGAGAACCTCGACTACAATGAGTTCGAGGCCAGCTTCGACTCGGTTACCCTGGCGTTGGCATCGCACCTGGGTGCGCTCGCGCCCTACCGGGAAAGGTGAAGCGTCATGGGACTCTTTGATCGGCTTTCCGCAATGCTGCGATCGAACATCAATGACCTCATCTCCCGGGCGGAGAACCCCGGGAAGATGTTGAATCAATTGATCCTCGATATGAAGACGCAGCTGGCCAAGGCCAAGCAGCAGGTGGCGTCCGCCATTGCAGACGAGCGAAAGCTTCAGAGTGATGCGGAAGCCTTGAGGAAGCAGGCGGAGGACTGGGAGCGCCGGGCGATGATGGCGGTGCAGGAAGGGCGGGACGACCTGGCCAAGCAGGCTTTGGGACGGTACAACGAGCAGCTCCAGTCGGCACAGCAGCTCCAGGAAACCTGGCTTCGCCACAAGGCCGAGACCGAGCAGCTCAAGCTCTCCCTGCGCCAGCTCAACGACAAGATCGAAGAGGCAAAGCGCAAGAAGAACATTCTGGTCGCGCGCTCGAAGCGAGCTGAAGCACAGCAGCGAATTCAGGAAACGATGTCGGGGCTGTCCGACAAGAGCGCCTTTGAGTCATTCGAGCGGATGGCCGAGAAGATCGAGGCCACCGAACGCAAAGCACTCGCCGCCGCGGAGCTCAACGAGGAAGTCTCCGGCGACCTGCTGGCCCGGCAGTTCGAGGCGCTGGAATACAAGGGCAGCTCGGACCAGCAGTTGATCGAGCTGAAGACGAAGATGGGCATTCTCGGGCCTGGCGATGGAAAGGACGCCAAACGGCTCCGCGCAGGTCAGGGCGACGTGCGAGATGCAGAGTTGATCGAGGAGGAGGAGGAAGGGAAGTCGCGTTGAGCACTCCACGCTTTCTGATTCTGGCCGATGGTGAATTCGGCCCGATGACATCAAAAACAGCGAATTCAGTCATCCGATATCTGCCGGAACGTACCGTCGGAGTCATCGACCGGCGCCATGCCGGCAAGACTGCCCAGGATATCCTTGGTTTCGGCGGAGCCATCCCCGTGGTGGGCTCCATGCGGGAGGGACTGGTGCTGGGCCCGTCAGCGGTGCTGGTGGGAATCGCGCCCCAAGGGGGCCGGCTTCCGGCGGATTGGCGTACCTGGTTGGGTGAAGCACTCGAAGGTGGCTGCGATCTCTGGAGCGGGCTGCACACCTTCCTGGCAGACGATCCGGTGCTCGCCGCCAAGGCTCAGAAGGCCGGCCGGAGGATCCTCGATCTGCGAAAGCCGCCCGCTGATCTCCCGGTTGCCTCCGGGGCAGCCAAGACGGTAGCGCCGTACGTCGTACTTACCGTGGGGACCGACTGCAACGTGGGTAAGATGACTGCCCAGCTCCAGCTCGCTCGAGAGCTGAATGCCGGCGGGCTTCGCACTCGGTTTGTTCCTACCGGCCAAACGGGCATAATGATCGAGGGGTGGGGCATCGCGGTTGATGCGGTAATCTCGGACTTCGTAGCCGGGGCGGCTGAGCGCCTGGTTCTTCAGGGTGCGGAAGGCGCAGACGTGGTGCTGGTTGAAGGGCAGGGCAGCATCAATCATCCAGGCTATTCCGCGGTGACCCTGGGTCTGCTGCACGGCTCCTGTCCCGACGGCATGATTCTCTGTCACCAGTCGAGCCGCGAATACATCGGGGATTATCGGGAGGCTGCCTGGCTACGGATCCCGCCGCTCAGCGATTACGTGCGTTTATACGAGACCATTGGGTCTGCGGTTCACCCGACCCGGGTCATCGGAATTTCCCTCAACACGTTCGACTTGAGCGACCAGGCGGCCCGAAGGGCCTGTGAAGCGGCCGCTCGTGAGACCGGGCTGCCGGCCACCGATCCCGTGCGGTTCGACCCGGCACCGTTGCTGGAGGCGAT
>DATFFX010000328.1:0-7803 GCA_035249825.1 Gemmatimonadales bacterium
AGGTCCTTCGCGGAGTTTACCCTGAGCTTGTCGAAGGGCTCAGGATGAGGAATGTTAGTACTTTCCGCCCCGCTTACCCGCTTACCCGCTTACCCGCTTACCCGCTTACCCGCTTACCCGCTTACCCGCTTACCCGCTTACCCGCTTCCTATATCTTCCCCCCATGCTCAGCGTCACTTTCCTCGGCACCGGTGCCGCCACGCCGACAATCGAGCGCAACGTCGCCGGGCTGGCCGTGCACCGCGAGGGTGAAACACTCCTCTTCGATTGTGGCGAGGGAAATCAGCGCCAGATGATGCGGTATGGCGTGGGTTTCTCCTTCCGCGAAATCTTCTTCAGTCACTATCACGCCGATCACCTGCTGGGTGTCACCGGGCTCCTGCGCACGATGGGTCTTCAGGACCGAACTGCACCCGTCACCCTGTATGGGCCCAAAGGAGCCCAGCGAATATTGGGCGCCGCGATCACTCTTGGCATCGAGCGCAACAAGTTTCCCATCGAAATCGTGGAGATCAAACCGGGTGATCGCCTGGCCCGTGACGACTATGAGATCGTCGTTTTCGAGACCGAGCACCGCGCCGATACCGTGGGCTATGCCCTGGTGGAGCATATCCGTCTGGGCCGGTTCAATCCCGATCGCGCTCGCAAGCTGGGGATCCCGGAAGGGCCATTGTGGGGGGAGTTGCACAAGGGCAAGACGGTGACACTTCCGGACGGCCGTCTGGTCGGACCGGCAGAGCTGGTTGGCGCACCGCGACCCGGCCGAACGCTGGTCTATACCGGAGACACCAGGCCGCACCTGTCCGTCGTCGAAGCCTCCAGGGGTGCGGATCTCCTGGTGCATGAGGCTACGTTCGGGGGAGACGAGATGGAGCGCGCGCGCGAGACCGGCCACTCGACCGCGGCGGAGGCTGCACGGGTGGCGCTCGACGCGGGAGTTCGCAGGCTGGTCCTCACTCATATCAGCTCACGGTACAGCCGCGATGCTGCGGAGCTGCTGGCTGAAGCGAGATCGGTATTTCCAGAGACGGTGATCGCGCGAGATGGCATGACGGTGGACGTACCCTACTCAGATGGAGAGTAACTCGGGCCGTCCTTCGGCTTACGAACTCTGCCTGTTGGCTCTGGTAGGCGTCGTGCTCGTCTGGTCCGGCATCGAGCCGCACGACCGGTTCACCTGGGTGCTCGAGGTTTTTCCGGTCATTGCGGGGGTACCCGTTCTCGTCTACGTGTACCCCCGTTTTCGGTTCACGCCGCTGGTCTACACCCTCATGGCGATTCACGCGGTCATCCTGATGGTTGGAGGCCGGTACACCTACGCCGAGGTGCCATTCGGATTTCGCATGCAGGACTGGTTCGGGTTTACCAGGAATCATTACGACCGGATCGGACATTTTGCCCAGGGCTTCATTCCCGCCATGGTGGCGCGGGAGATTCTGACCCGGCGCTCGCCCCTGCAGGGGAGCAGATGGCTGCCCTTTCTCGTGATCTGCTTCTGCCTTGCGTTCAGCGCATTCTACGAGCTGATCGAGTTCTGGACCGCTCTGGCCACCGGTGCGCAGGCGGAAGCGTTCCTTGGTACCCAGGGCGATCCCTGGGACACCCAGTGGGACATGATGCTGGCGCTGATCGGAGCGATTGTGGCTCTGGTGATGCTCACGGGGTGGCATGACCGTCAGCTCGAGCGACGGGGCAGCCAATAGCACCGTGTGCGCCGGGGTGACAACCCCGCCATAACCACTTACCTTGGCCCCCGCCTTGCAGATCGTTACGATCCAGCGACCATTTGCGCTCCGTTTCCCGCTCACCCGTGGCCTAATGCATTGGTTTTCCGCTTTACTCCGAGCCTCGCGGCGGTCACTGGTCGCAGGCGTTCTGCCGGTCATGCTCCTCGGCTGCAGCAATGCGCCTGTCGGTGCCAGGCAGGCCCCCGGCGAAAGCAGTGAACCGGAGACTCCGCGCTGGACACCACGGGCCATTCAGGCACCGCGTTCCAGCCTGCCGGCCGACAGCGTGCCAGACTCTCTCGTTGCCGATTCGGCGACGCCCGATTCGCTGCCAAGCGACACCAGCAAGGCCGCACGTGCCAAAAGAGCTGCGGCGAAGCTGAAGAAGGATCCATTCCCGTTGACGCCGGCGGATTCCGCCCGTTGGCCGGTGCCCGGCGCACCGGAGCCGCCGCCCGGCGCAATAATTCCCGAGCATCGAATCGTCGCGTTCTACGGAAACCCCTTATCCAAACGGATGGGGATACTGGGCCAGATCGATCCGGACTCGATGATGCAGAAGCTCGAAACGACGGCGATGGAGTGGGCCAGGGCCGATCCGGACCGGAAGGTGCTGCCGGCGCTCCATCTGATCGCAGTGGTCGCGCAGGGTTACCCTGGCCCCGCGAGGAAGTACCGCTTGCAAATGCCGGACAGCGTCATCGAACGAGTGGCGACCTGGGCGGAGCAGAGAGGCTGGCTACTGTTTCTCGACATTCAGCCGGGTCTAAGCTCGGTCGAAGCGGAGATACCGTATCTCGCCAAGTACCTGCAACGTCCCTATGTCCACCTGGCGCTGGATCCCGAGTTCGCAATGAAGGATGGAAAGAAGCCAGGAACGGACTGGATGGGGCGAATGGATGCGGTCGAGGTCAATCATGCCATCGGCGAGCTCGCGAAGATCGTCGAAGCGCACCAGCTGCCGCCCAAGGTGCTGGTGGTGCACCGCTTCACCCGTAACATGCTGACCAATGCCGCGCAGATTCGCCTGGACCCGCGGGTGCAGGTCGTGATCGACATGGATGGCTACGGCGCACCGTCCGGCAAGAAGGCCGCGTACCGGTGGTTCGTGGTGAGGTACCCGGTTCAGTACACCGGTTGGAAGCTCTTCTATAAGAATGATCGGCCGCTTATGACACCGGAGCAGGTTCTGCAGGTGTATCCCAAGCCGATGTATATACAGTATCAGTAGAGGCGGGGCAGCGGGGAAGCGGGGAGGCAACGACACCGGGATGACGATCCCGATTTCGACGTCTGATTGAGCGATCCCTCACTGCGTTCGGGATGACGCGCGAGTGCTATCTTCCTCGCGCGTCCCGCTTCCCCCGCCTATCCGCCTATCCGCCTATCCGCGTATCCGCCTTGTCCCACGCCCTTTCGAATCGCGCCTTGACCGCCGCTGCCTCCTTGCCGCGCTTCTGCGCCTCGAGGCTCCGGGTGAGCCCGTGCAGTGACCAGCCGTTCTCCGGTTTCCGCACCAGGTCCTCCCGAAATACCTTCTCGGCCTGCGTGGGCCTGCCGGCTTCCAACAGCACCATGCCGAGCCGCTGACGCATCGGCAAGTACCAGGGTGGCGGCTCATCGTAGGTGAGCTCGTCCTCGCCGACGATCGCTTGTCGCAGATGCTTCACCGCTTCGTCGGTACGCCCCTGCTTCGCGGCCATCTCACCTGAAAGGTGATTGCCGGCAATCGCGAGCAGAGATCGAACCGAGTTCAGGTTCGCGAAGGCGTCGGCCGATATCGTACTCGCAATGGATTGCAGTCTCTCGCGCTCCACGGCGGCTGAATCGAGCTTTCCCAACCCGGTGTAAGCCAGGCCACGCACGTAGTGCCAGATACCGGTCGTGTAACGCAGATGATTTGCCGGGGCGGCTTGCTGCAGGATGTCGTCCCACCGGGAAAACCGCGCCAGCGTGAAGAGCACCGTGGGGGAGAAATACTCCAGTGGCGGAACCTGTCGCACCACCTCAGCCGGTACGTTCTTCACCACACCTTTCGCTGCCTCGAGGGCGTCCGCGCTCCGGCCCAGCATGTTCAGTGCGTACCACATCATGTGGTAGTTATGCGGATAGTACGCCATCGGGTACACGCCGGTGGGTTGCCGCTCATTGATGTACTGCTCATCGGCGTGCACGGCGTGAGCGTTCCGGTCGGCTGCGATGTCCCACTTTCCCAGACGGATATAGATGTGGGTCGGCATGTGGACCAGGTGTCCCGCGCCCGGCATCGATTTACCCAGCCGTTCGGCACAAGGGAGAGCCTTGGCCGCGTCGTTGGAGGCCTCGATTGCGTGGATGTAGAAATGGCAAGCGCCGGGGTGATCGGGATTCCGCTTGACCACAGGCTCCAACGCCCGGACCGCCTCCAGTGTCGAGGGTGCCTTGGGCCTGCCACCATTGGTCCAGTAGTTCCAGGGACGCAGGTCCATCAGCGCCTCGGCATAGAGTGCAGCGGCATCGTCATCGGATGGGAAGCGGCGAGACACCTCTCCGATGGCTTTGGCCCAGGCGCTGTCGAGCGAGGCGCGGCTGGCCGGGGCTTTCTCGGTGTAACGCGTGGCAAGTGCTCCGATGTACGCCTGCTCCCGGGGCGACACGCTCGAGGAGTATTTCAGCGCTTGCTGGGCCGCGGCATACGCCGGCGCCGCCGCCGACGTGTCCATCGGAAGGTTGATGTTGGGACCCAGCGCGTACGCGACTCCCCAGTAACACATGGCGCAGGTGGAGTCGCGGCGGATTCCCTCCCTGAACGACGCTATAGCCTCGGCATGGTTGAAGCCGTAGCTCAGGCGCAGGCCCTGATCGAAGTACTTCTGGGCGGATGGCGACTTCGTGGTGATCTCGTAGTGCAGAGTGCCGAGATTGTGGTAGAGCGGCGTGGTAGCGCTCGCCGGCATTGCCGTCGGCTGGCTGGGCGTATGCTCGTGTTCCTGGGCAGCAACCTGCGCGGCGGCCACTGAGGAAAGCGCAACGATCGTAAGGCCCCTGAACATCATGGCTCGAACTCCTTGGGTGACATGTTCGCGAGGGGCCTACGTTATGTGATGGGAGCTGGTTTCGCGTCGCCTTAAAGACCTACGGTGGCAGCCGACTCGCATGGCCGGAATAGGCCATAAAGATGTCACCATGATACTAAGCGTTGTTTCGACCCCCTCGGTCGCTTCGCTTGCTCAGGGTGACAATCGCTACAACAAGCCGTTCCTCGTCGCCTGGGCTACCGCCGCCGCGCGAGACGGCAGGCCGGTCTTCGTCAAAATATTTCCGACATGCCGGTGAATGGTATGCTCGCTGAGCTTGAGTCTCACAGCGGATTCCTTGTCGCTCAGCCCTTGCGCGACGAGCCGCAGCACCTCGATCTCGCGCGGGGTGAGCCGGGAGAGCTTGGCCGCGGCGCCGATCGGTCCGTGTGGCTTGAGGTCCAGTTCCTGGAGGAGAATGCGTGCTGCCGCGGCGTATCGGGCCGCGCCCAACTGATCGAAGGCGGTCCCCGCGGCCCTCAGGGCGAGTGTTGCCGGATCGCGGCGTCCGAGCGCAAGCAGGGTGTGGGCGAGCTGGAGTCTGGCGCGGGCGGCTTCGAATGGCGTGCGGTTTCGCTCGAATAATGCAGCGCTCTCCTCCAATCGGGCGCAGGCGCCTTTGTGGTCGCCCAGAGCGGAGAGGAGGCAGCCCTCCGCATATGCGACGGTAGCCTGCAACGGCTCAGTGCCGACTGCTTGCGCGATGCTGCGGAGCTCGTCCAGCGAGGTACGGGCCTGTTCCACCTGGCCTTCGGCTATACGCGCTCGAGTGAGAATGTCGAGGCCGGATACCCGCTCGGTACGGTCCTCCGGCGGCACTCGCCGAAGATATTCCTCCGCCAGCTCGGCGGCCCGGGCCGACTCCCCCCGATCGACGGCCAACGCCGCTCGGCCCAGGACGCTCAGGTAGTGCGATTCACATTCCGCGAAGAGTAGGTCCGCATCTTCCCAGCGGCCCTGGCGGCGCCGCAGGTCTCCCAAACGGATCAGCGCGATCGGGACCACCCGGGGTTGGACCCGCTCGACGTGCCGGCGTAACGCCTCGATCTCCTGTTCCGCCTCCGCCCACTCACCGCGGAGGGTAAGAAGTGAGGCGTACTGGATGCGACAGGCGGAGAAGAGGTGGGTGAACTTCCAACGCCGGCAGAACTCGCGCACCCGTTCGCACCACTGCGCAGCGCGGTCGTAGTCGTGGACCTGCTCGCAGGCCCGGATCAGGTAGCAGCATGCAGTGCCGATCATCGCAGGGTCGCTGAGCTCGCCCGCAGTGGCGGCAGCCGTAGCCTCGTCCAGCCGGCTCATCCCCTCGGCCACCTCGCCCTCCGTCACCATCGCGAGCCCCTCGAGTGCCACGCCGAGCATCTCCATGTCGGCCGGCCCGACCGACCGGGCGATTGCCGCGGCTTCCTGGCTCAGTTTTCGGGCAGCAACTGGATCGCGCTGCGTCATGAGCGCGACGTGTGCCTTCTGGTAGGCCAGGAGGGCGTGCTCCGGAGATGGAGCCAGCCCGTCGAGCAGCCGCTCCGCGCGCTGGATCCAGCCGTTCGCAACTGCGGTCTCGCCCCGGAAGTCGGCGTAGTCGTTGGAGAGCCAGATTGCGACTCGCGCGGCAGCCCGCGCGTCAGCCGCCTGGCGGAAGAGGCGGTAGGCGCGCTCGCGAGCCTCGATCCCGGTGGCGTAATCCTCCAGCCACCAGCAGGCCATGCCGAGTCCTTCGAGCGCCTCGGGCAACTCGGTGTCCTTCAGGGCGCTCTCGAAGCACACCCGGGCTTCCTCCCAGCCGCCGCGGGCGAGTGCATCGCGGCCGGCCCGGAGGCGATCCTTGGGTGAGGAATCGAGGGTGGTGGACGTATCGGTCTCGGAAGCTGGATGTACCCCTAAGGTATGGCGTTGGCGGACTTGGGGCTACTGTCATCCGAGCCATAAAGCGTTGCGCAGCAAGCCGGCGACGGACCTACTCCACGCAAAATTGGGAAGTCGTTGAAGCATTGGTCTAGGTTGACTGAGGGGTAGCCGCCCGGTACTTTTCGGCCCTTCATGGGGCTGTAGCTCAGCTGGGAGAGCGCTGCAATCGCACTGCAGAGGTCAGGGGTTCGATCCCCCTCAGCTCCATGGTTTAGGAGCTATTAGCTGTTAGCTATTAGCTGTTAGCTATGAGCTATGAGCTATGAGTCTTTCCAGAGAGGCTCTGAGCGATCAGGACTGCGAGCTCAACTGCTCCAGGAGTAGCCAATAGCTAACAGCTGATAGCTTGGACGCATCAGCGTCCACTGCCCCTTGGTGTAACTGGCAACACGCCTGACTCTGGATCAGGAGAGTCCTGGTTCGAGCCCAGGAGGGGCAACTGGAAGGCCTGACACTATTTAGCCGGTGTTGGGCCTTCCGATTTTTTACTGCCCGCCGTAGTTTCTCGGTTAATTAGTTCTCAACTAGCTCAGAGGCTCATCAGCTTATTTGGAGGGGCTCGAGCTCGAAAGACCCCCCCTTCGCGGCGAGACGGGGGCGGGGTGGAAAAGGCCTATAGTTAGGCAGCGCCTCCTCGGTGCAGGGGGGGGAGGGGCCGAGACTGGCTTCCCCTATCGCGACTTCTCAGCCGCCGCTTGCACCCTTGAATACCCCTGCGATTTGCGGTATGCTGGCCCGGCGTCTTCCAGCGAAACGTTCGCAAACCTCTCCGCAGGGGGCACTATGGTATGGAACTCACCTTACCAGGGGAGTTTTCTCGCCGGTGCTGCATTTGGCGTGCTCGTCATCGGGCTCGGGGCATGTAGCAAGCGGCAGATCGTCCAAGGGGAGTGCCGCCCGGTCCACGGCGCCGATGTTTGCGTGTGGGGCGAAAGCTCCGGGAACACCCTCGTCGCTTTTGGGGCAATGGTTCCCGTCGGCTCGATCGAGAACGCACCGGCCGACGCTCCGATGGTCTGGCCGCCCGTCGTAGCCGCCACGATCCCTCTACTCGGGGTCGTGAGGTCGGCGACCGGCTTCGACAATCTGACGGTATTCTGGGAAGCCCACGGCCA
>DATFFX010000329.1:0-11094 GCA_035249825.1 Gemmatimonadales bacterium
AACGCAGCACCATGGACTCGCATACCGGCCGCCTTGGGAACGGGCACATCTCGGCGCAGGTGCGCTGGGACGAAGGCCAATTGAATCGCTGGTCCTCAAATTACGTAGCATTCCATCGGGTGGTGTGATGAAGCTCACCACAGACACACAAGCTGAAACGAGCTACTCCATCGCGGTCCGAGCGCCGTACCGGCTCGACCTGACCGTCAATGTTCTGCGCCGGTTATCGACCAATCTGGTGGATGTGCTCAGTCCGGATGGAGCATATGTCCGTTTGCTTGAAGACGGGGCAGAGCTCGCGGTCGTACGCGTGTG
Source organism: Gemmatimonadales bacterium (assembly GCA_035249825.1). Lineage (GTDB taxonomy): Bacteria > Gemmatimonadota > Gemmatimonadetes > Gemmatimonadales > GWC2-71-9 > CAVVWJ01. The sequence goes on from DATFFX010000329.1 coordinate 316, forward strand.
CCAGGCGGACCCGGAGGCGCTGACTATCGCGATCGAGGGGAACCGGCGGGAACATCCGCGGCTGATCGCGCTGGTGCAGCGAATGCTCGGCGTGGAGGTGGATCTCACCCGATTCTACCGCTCGGCATCCGACATTGGATGGCTGCATCCACTCGTATCCCGTATGCGGGGCGTGCGGCCGCCGCGGTACCCAACGCTTTGGGAGGTGTGCGTCAATGCGATCGTCTTTCAGCAGATCAGCCTGCATGCTGCGAGCGCGATCATGGGCCGGCTGACTGTCGCGCTGAGCGAAGCTGTCGAGCGAAGGGGTGTGTGGCTGTACCGCTTCCCGAGCGTCGATCGAATCCAGAATGCTGGAGACACTTTACTGCGCGGAACCGGCCTCAGTGCCGGGAAGCTCGCAACGCTGCATCGGGTTGGTGATGCGCTCAGAGGGGGCGTGCTCGACGAGGCCCGGTTGGAAACACTTTCCAGCCCCAATGCGGGCGCCGTGCTCCGCAGTGTCAAGGGGATCGGCCCCTGGACGGCCGCCGTCATTCTGCTGCGTGGACTCGGGCGGCTCGACGTGTTCCCCGCCAACGACACCAGCGTAGCGCGGAACCTGGCCCTGGTGGATGGGGCGGCTCCACCCGAGGTCGAGGCGCTGCTCGACACTCTGGGCCCGGAGCAGGGAATGCTGTACTACCACCTGCTGCTCGCACGTCTGGAGGCTCGCGGGAGCCTGGACCCTTGATTGCGTAACCGAGACCGTACCGCTAGGGAAAGATCCCGAGCTCCATGTAACTACGAGCGATCTTTTCTATGGCCAATACCAGCGCTGCCGTGCGCAGGTCCGGAATCCTTGAGTCGGCGGCCTGCACGCTTCGGATCTGCTGGAAGGCGGTGCTCATCGTTTCCTCCAGCCCCGAGTTGACCAGATCCTCCTCGTCCGCTCCACGGATGAGGAGGGCCCGCTCCTTCTGGCCCAGCTGCTTGCCCGCCGCACTCTCGATAGCGTGAACCATTCTCTGCGTGCTCAACTCCTCGAAACGCTTCGCCATGCGCCCGAACCGCACGTGAGAAAGGTTCTTGAGCCATTCGAAGTACGAGACTGTCACACCGCCTGCATTCAGATACATATCGGGAATAACCAGCACGCCGCGGGACCGCAGAATCGCCTCTGCATCGGCGGTGATCGGACCGTTCGCTGCTTCAGCCACGCAACGGGCTCGCACCCGGTCGGCATTCTGCCGTGTCACAACGTTTTCCAGGGCCGCCGGCACCAGCACATCGCAATCGAGTTCCAGTGCCGCCGCGGTCGATGGCAGATCCATTGCACCCCGAAAGCCGGTGATTCTGCCTGTATCCTTGCGGTGCCGTACCACGGCCTCGAGATCGAGCCCCCTGGGATTTGCTATGGCCCCCTCGTATTCCGCGAGAGCGACCAGCACGGCCCCACCCTCCTGGAGAAACCGCGCGGCGGCGTAGCCCACGTTGCCGAGCCCCTGAACGATGACGCGTTTGCCCTCGAGGCCGGGGCTCAACCCGTATCTGCTGACGAGTTCGACGTCCATCAGCGCTTCTCTGATTCCGTAGAAGACCCCTCGGCCGGTCGCTTCCTTGCGTCCCCGGATTCCTCCCTGGCTCAGAGGCTTCCCGGTGACGCATCCGATCGCGTCGATCTCTCCGGGATGAACCTGGACGTAGGTATCCGCAATCCACGCCATTTCCCTCGGGCCACTTCCGTAGTCGGGAGCCGGCACATCGATCCCGGGTCCGATGAAGTTCTTCTTGATCAACTCCATCGTGTAACGGCGGGTGATTCGCTCGAGCTGTTCGGCATTCGTCCGGCGCGGATCTACCTTGATTGCGCCTTTCGCGCCTCCGAAGGGGACGTCCACGATGGCGCATTTGTAGGTCATCAGCGCGGCCAGCGCCTGAACCTCTTCTGCATCGGCGTCCGGCGAGTAACGAATCCCTCCTTTTACCGGGAGCTTATGGTGGCTGTGCTCGGCTCGCCACGCCTCGATGACCTCATAGCCGCCGCCCGGCTTCCGGATGGGGAAGTGGAATTGGTAGACGCTGTTGCAGCTTCTGATCTGCTGCAGCAGGCCGGCTGGGTAGTTCCCGTACGCCGCCGCCGCATCGAAGTTCCGGTTGACTGTCTCGAGGAGACTGCCAACCGTGCTCGACGTAATCGGCTCCTGCAACGTCGTCGTCACCGTGTCCTCCTGTCAGGTCCTGAATAGTCGAGGCCGCCTCTAACACTGGCAGTCATGAGGCGCCGAAGGTAGGCTGCTTCACGGATGGATCCACCTTGAGCCAGATCCACATTCCGGAAAGGCCATGGCCGGGGACGCCACATAAAATCCGGTAACTGCCGCTCTCCGGCACGGGAAAGCGCATTACGTCGGTCGCCTCCTGTGGCAGACCTTGTAGCACCTTGTTGGTATACGCCCGTGGAATGGCAGGATCGCTGGCAGCGTTTGGAATAGCTCCCTCACCGGAAATCACTATCGCGCTGTGCGGCGTTCCATCCTTATTGACGAAGTTCATCACGATGCTCGCCTTGGACGGGACGACCAGCGTGCCTTCGCCGTTTCGATAACCGTTGAAGGTGAAGGGTCCCGCGATCAACTCGAAGGTTACCGTGTTGGTAGCGGCATCATACGATAGCCATTCGTCGACTGGTACCAGATATGTATTGGCGGGACCGGCGGCGGATAGCAGACCAGCCAGCAGGACGCTCAGGAGCAAGGCTCCGGTCATTATGGCCTCGATGTGGTGGACGGAAAAATATGCGGAAGGGTTTCCGGGTCACCGCCTGCTCGTGCGAGTCGCGAGGCGGCAGTTCCCCATGCAGGCGGATCGCTCGCCGGAAACGATTGTTCGGTGATCTCGTCTATGAGAATCTCGATGTCCTGGCGAACGCTTAGGCTCATTGCGGGCGTCTGCAGGATCCCAGGCACTGTCATCATCGCTGATAAGTCCTTCCGTAGTGGCTTGTCCACCGCTGATAGGGACCTCAAGGGCATATGCATGAAGGTTGCATGGTATCCGCCTGAGTGACCGTGACACGTAGCACCGCAGCGGCCGCTTGAGTCCGCCGCCAGGAGCCGTCTGTGGCTTCCAATTGGGCTCACGAGTCAGCGGTGGTGATTGCGCCGGCCGGAGAGCTGAGATACCTCCGATAATGCTGCTCGCCGCAGTCGGGACAGAAGGTATGGGAGAAGACTGCCTCGGAGTGTTCGGTTATGTAGCGCTCGACCTGCTGCCATTCCGCTCCATTCCGGATCCGCTTGCAGAACCCGCAGATCGGCAGCATTCCGCGCAGAATCAGCAGCTTCCGCTCCTGCTCCATGAGATCCCATACCAGGCTGGCGAATGTGGCCGACACCACACAGTTCACCAGGGTGTCCTCCACGCCGAGTCGCCAGGGGTAGGCTGTACCCCAGAGCGCCACGATGCCAAGCCGCAGGATCGGCCATAGGACGGCGATGCCGAGGCTCCACCACCGGGCGCCACTCCATGCTGCCATGCCGATTGGGATGAAGTAGAAGAGGATTGCCGAGTGGATGAAGGGTCCGGTGAGATAATCGCCGGCCAGAATCGTCAGAAACGCGAGGGTCCACTGCCAGGGTCGAAACGTGGTCTCCGACCGGAGGGAAAACACCCGCTTCTCCCCCTGCAACGCCGCGGTCCACAGGCGCGTGCTATGCGGTTTTCGAGCAGGACTGTGAGAAGCGCACACCAGAGGTCCGTTTCAGGAATTCGTTGGCTAGAGTGCCGGTGTGCTCGTGGACTGCTCCACGAGCACACCGCGGGTGTACTCAGCAGGACTTCAGCTGCCCCGCTCGATGATGCCACATGCGATAGGCAGGGTGACTTTGGCGGGGATCGGACCCAGCGAGGCGACCGAGGCCGGCAGCTGCTTGGCCGTGCCGTGGATGAGGACAACGCGCCGTTCGAGATCGAGCTTCGAGCCATCAAAAGCCTTGCTGAAGGCGGCGCGCAATGCCTCGAGCGAGACAGTGCTCCGGTATTCGTAAGTTCCGGCGGCCGAGGCCTTGGGATATACCCCCTCCGCGACATTCATGCTGACCGGGTCTTCTATGAAGGGCACCATCGTGGTCCCGGATGCGGGTTCGGTCTCGATCAGGTCGATGATTCCATCCCGGTTTATATCAGCTGACGCCGGGGCGCAGGTTGCATTGCGACCGTCCTTGAAGCCGTGGAAATGCTGCCAGTGGACAATGCCGGGGGCTGCGCCCCTGACTTTGACACTGATCGTGAGCTCGTCGCCCTGGACGGTGAACCGGGCTTCGCCGGAGGTCTGCAGACCGGTCGCCTGGACGTTCATCGGATGAAGCTGAGCGACATACACGGTTTTCGAGCGGGCGTCCGGAGATGGTCCCTGTGCCGCGGCAGGAGCGGCAAGCAGGCACGCCATCGCCGCAAGCGCAAGCGTCGGGAATGGGGGTGTATTCATGCTCTCACCTCATAGCATGGGTAAGCCGTCCGTCGTCATGTCCTGCTCTCGACGGCCGGCAAGTAAGCAACAGCATCGTTCATCTGTCGCAGCAATCACAACATCATCCACGCAGGATGAAGGAACTGTGAAGGCGCCGTGAGGTTCTGCCCACGTATGGGTGAGATGACTCATGAAGACCATTATCCATGACCGGCTGCTTAGAATGCGAGTGTGGAGGATCGACAAGTGCCTGGTGCCCGACAACGAAACAAGCGACTCGTGGTGCTGTACGCCGTCACGGGAGAATCACCGCGAAGGAAAGGAGTAATCCATGATCAAGCTCAAACGGGCGTACGATCGCGCCAGCAGGGACGATGGCGTGCGGCTGCTCGTGGAGCGGCTCTGGCCTCGAGGCATGACGAAGGCCGAGCTCAAGCTGGACGGATGGCTCAAGGACGTGGCCCCGAGTCCCGCGCTGCGCAAGTGGTTCGGTCATGATCCGAAGAAGTGGCCCCAGTTTCGACGCCGGTATTTCGAGGAGCTGAAAGCGCGCGGGCCGGCGCTCGAGCCTCTGATTGAGGCTGCCCGTAAGGGGCCGGTTACCCTGGTTTTCAGCTCGCACGACACTGAGCACAACGCCGCGGTGGCGCTCCGCGAGTACCTCGCTGGTCCTGACTGAGGCTGGGTCGAGTTTAAAGTTCCATCTAGCCGATTTTCCTCCGAATCGCTATCGTGGGTTAGAACTCGCCGGTTGCCTGCTCGTTTCATCGATTGGTACGGCCACGCTGACTACGAGACGGCGAAGTGTGATGCTGATCACAGTGTGACATCCACCAAGCTGCGAGGGTGATCGCATGACCGCCCCAATTTCACGGCGGAGTTTCGTTCGCACGTCTGCAGCCGGCGTGGGCTCAGGGACGGCCCTGGGTTCGCTGCTCGGCCTCGGCGCAAGCATGGCGCCGGCAACCGCGCGGGCTCAGCAGCTCCGCATCAAGGACGCCAAGGCCACACCGAGCGTCTGCCCCTACTGTGCGGTCGGCTGCGCCACGATCGTCCGCACCATCAACAACGAGATCGTCAATATCGAAGGCGACCCGAGAAGCCCGCACAACGAGGGCTGCCTCTGTCCCAAGGGTGCCGCCACCTACCAGCTCCACAAGAACCCGAACCGCGCCACCACTGTGTTGCACCGGAAGCCCGGCGCCTCTGACTGGGAAGAGGTCGAGCTCGAATGGGCCATGGATCGCGTGGCGCAGCTGGTCAAGAAGACCCGCGACGAGACCTTCATTGAGAGGCTGGAAGACGGCACCCTGGTCAATCAGACCACCGCGGTCTTCGCCCTGGGCGGGGCTACCCTCGATAACGAATGGAACCACATGCAGCAGAAGCTCCTTCGGGGGCTCGGCATCGTGGCCATTGAAAACCAGGCCCGAATATGACACTCCTCTAGCGTCCCCGGTCTGGGGACTCGGCTCGGTCGCGGCGCGGCGACCATCTACCCGCGCAACATGGAGTACTCGGACTGCGTCGTATTCGAGGGCTCCAACATGGCCGAATGCCACCCGGTCGCGTTTCGCTGGCCGATGAAGGCGAAAACGGAGCATGGCGCCAAGCTGATCCACGTGGACCCGCGCTTCACCCGCACAAGCGCAATGTGCGACATCTACGCTCCCATTCGCGCCGGCAGCGACATCGCCTTCCTCGGCGGCGTGATCAACTACGTAATCAACAGCGAGCGGTGGAAGACCGACACATTCTTCCGCGAGTACCTGCTCTACTACACCAACGCCGCCTGCATCGTTCGGGATGACTTCAAGGACACGGAGGACCTGGAAGGGGTCTTCTCCGGTCTCATGGAATACCAGCGGAATAAGCCCGGCTGGACCTACGACGGCTTCATCGGGCAGTATCAGACCGATTCCTGGCAGTACGCCCGCCAGGGCGACGAGTACGGCCAGCCTCGCGGAGGTGAGGAGAACGAAGCGCCCGCCAGAAGAGAGGCGCAGAACCGTCCCCGGCCCGGCCAGCCGCTCGAGTCGGTGATCGCCTCGCTCCGCCGGCCCGGTCCGGTTCGCGACGAGACGCTGCAACACCCGCGCTGCGTGTTCCAGCTGGTGAAGCGCCACTTCAGCCGATATACGCCTGAGATGGTGCGGGAAGTTACCGGCTGCCCGCCGGAAACGTTCAGCAAAGTCGCCGAAACGATCCTGGAGAACTCGGGCCGCGACCGGACCACCTCATTCGCCTACGCTGTCGCCTGGACCCAGCACACCAACGGGCCCCAGGTGATCGGGTGCTGCGCCCTGCTGCAACTGCTACTCGGCAACATGGGGCGGCCCGGCGGGGGGATCATGGCGCTTCGGGGGCATGCCTCGATCCAGGGATCCACCGACGTCCCCACGCTCTACCACAGCATCCATGGCTACATGCCGGCGATCTCCTCGCTCAAGGATCACCAGAGCCTCCGGCACTACTTGGCGACCGAGGGCGTGGCCACCAGTTACTGGGCCAACATGCCCAAGTTCCTGGTCTCCTACCTCAAATCGATGTACGGCGACGCGGCAACGCCGGCCAATGATTTTGGCTGGGACTGGCACCCGAAAATCACTGGGGACCACTCCCATATGCCGATGTTCGTCGCCATGGCCGACGGCAAAGTGAAAGGCATGCTCTGCATCGGGCAGAATCCGGCCACGTCGCTCAACGCGGCACTGGAGCGGAAGGGGATGCGGCGGCTGGAGTGGCTGGTTGTGAAAGACAACTTCCTGACCGAGACGGCCACCTACTGGAAGCGCGCGCCCGAGATCGAAGCCGGCGAAGTGAAGCCGGAGGACATCGGCACCGAGGTGTTCTTCTTCCCCTCCGCCCAGGTGGCCGAGACCGAGGGGAGTTTCACCAACACGCAGCGAATGCTCCAGTGGCACTACAAGGCTGCCGAGGCGCCCGGCCAGTGCCGCTCAGATCCCTGGTTTACCCACCAGCTCGCGCTCAGGCTCAAGCGACTCTACGCCGACAGCGACCTGCCCCGGGACGAAGGATTCAAGAAGCTCACCTGGGATTTCGATCCGGACGAGGCGGGCGGTCAGGCGGCCGGGGCCGACGCGCCTGCCCACACCCCGGGCGAGCCCGATGTGATCAAGGTGCTGCGCGAGATCAACGGCTACATGACCGGCGACCCGAAGCGGCACCTGACCGGTTTCGACCAGTTGAAGGACGACGGCTCGACCACCTGTGCCTCGTGGATCTACTGCGGCGTGTTCCCCGCTCCGGATCAGAACCTGGCGGCGAGGAAGGAGCCCGACCCACCCAACGTGCCTGGCGCTCACCTCAAATGGGGTTGGGCCTGGCCGAACAATCGCCGGGTGCTCTACAACCGCGCCTCTGCCGATCTCCAGGGCCGCCCCTGGAGCGAGCGGAAGAAGTGGGTTTGGTGGGATGGTAGCCGGTGGACCGGTTACGACAGCGTGGACTTCCCCCTCACAAAGGCGCCCAACACCCCCGCCGACCCCAGGGGAATCGGTCTCGCTGCCCACTCGGGCAGGCAGCCGTTCATGATGATACCCGACGGCATGGGGTGGCTCTACAACCCGTCGGGCCTGCTCGATGGTCCGCTGCCGACCCATTACGAGCCGGCCGAGTCGCCGGTGCGGAACGCGCTCTACCGGCAGCAAAACAGCCCGGTGTTCAAGTACTGGAAGCACGATGACAACCAGCTCGCTCCGGTGGGCGATCCTCGCTTCCCTCACGTGATCACGACCTACCGGCTGACCGAGCATTACCTCTCCGGGGTCATGAGCCGCTGGAACCCCTGGCTCGCCGAGCTCATGCCGGAGCTGTTCATCGAGATCTCGCCCGAGCTCGCCGCCGAAAAAGGGATCCGGAACACCGAGTGGGTGCTGGTGAGTACGCCCCGGGCCCAGATCCGGGCCAAGGCGCTGGTGACGCGTCGAGTGCGACCGTTCCGACTCGGGGGCAAGGTAGTCCACCAGGTCGGCATGCCGTGGCACTGGGGCTGGGAAGGAGTGGCGACGGGTGCCATCGTCAACACGCTCACCGCAATGGTGGGCGACCCGAACGTGAGCATTCACGAGGGGAAGGCCTTCGTCTGCAACGTGGAGAAGGCGTGATGAGAAGCGGGGCAGCAGGACAGCAGGGTAGACTGAGCACTCGCCGTCATTTCGAGCAAAGCGAGAAATCGCGCCGGTTAACCTACCGCTACCATCTCAGGCGAACGTCTCGTTGGGCGATCCCTCGCTCCGCTCGGGATGACGCGCGAGTGCTCACAACTGCTTCCCCGCTTTCCCGCGTCCCCGCCGGGAGGATTTCCGATGCCTGAGGCGATGGGCTTCTACACCGATACCACGGTGTGTATCGGCTGCAAGGCGTGCGAAGTCGCCTGCAAGGAGTGGAATCAGCTCCCGGCGCGTAACGGCGGCCAGATCGAGATGAGCGGCGATAGCTACGACAACACCCAGCGGCTGGACGGAATTCACTGGCGACATGTGAAGTTCGTCGAGCAGTTCAGCGAAGAGCGGACCGACGGCCGCTGGCTCATGATGAGCGATGTCTGCAAGCACTGCGTCAACGCGCCCTGCCTCGAGATTTGTCCCACCGGTGCCATCATCAGGACCGAGTTCGATACCGTAGTGATTCAGTCGGACACCTGCAACGGGTGCCGGGCGTGCATAGCGGCGTGTCCCTTTGGCGTCATCGACATCAACGATGTCTCCAACGTGGCCCAGAAGTGCACCCTGTGCTATGACCGGTTGCAGGTAGGATTGGAGCCGGCGTGCTCCAAGGCGTGCCCGACTGATTCCATCCGGTTTGGGCCGATTCGGGAGCTGAAGCAGCAGGCGGAGACCCGGGTGCAGCAGCTCCATCAGCTGGGGGAAAAGCGAGCCCACCTGTACGGGGCGGACGACAAGATCCTGGGCGGGCTCAATTCCTTCTATCTGCTGGTGGACGAGCCGGAGGTCTATGGCCTTCCCCGCTCACCCAGGATGCCCACCCGAAACCTGCTACCTGCTTCGTTGTTCTCCACCGCAGGTGCCGTGCTGCTTGCCCTGCTGGGAATGGTCGGTCTGCGCAAGCGGCGGATGGACGAGCACGTTTCTCCGCAGGACCAGGCAGATGTCTGATACTTTCTTTACCGCCGCCCCGCACTGGACCTGGTGGATCATCTTCTACTTCTTCATCGGCGGTATCGCGGGGGCCGCATTCCTCCTGGCATCCCTGCTGCATCTGTTCGCCCAACCCACCGACCGGCCGTTGGCTCGCCTGGGCTACTACGTGGCCTTCATCGGAGCGGTGGTCAGTGGCTTGCTGCTTACCCTCGATCTCAACCGGCCGCTGCGATTCTGGCACATGCTGATCGAGTCGAATACGGGCGCCCCGATGTTCAAGTCGTGGGTGCCGATGTCGGTGGGATCGTGGGGCCTGCTCCTGTTTGGGCTGTTCGCGTTCCTCGCGGCACTGGCGGCGCTGGGCGAGGACCGCAGCGATATCAAGCTCCTCAACTCGGCCCCGGTTCGGCTGCTCCGGCGGCGCGGCCCCTCGGCGATCATCGCGGTGCTCGGAAGCATATTCGGGCTCTTCCTCGCCGGTTATACCGGAGTGCTCCTCGCAGTCAGCAACCGTCCCATCTGGGCGGACTCCACTCTGCTTGGGCTCTTGTTCCTCGTATCCGCCGCCTCGACCGGTGCCGCCGCACTGATCCTGTTGGCCCACTGGCGGCGGGCCGGCCATCCAGAGTCGCTGGCGTGGCTTTCCTGGTTCGACCAGAGAGTGCTGCTGGCGGAGCTGCTGGTGCTGGTGGTGTTTCTCGTCTCCCTCGGGTCTGTCGCGCAGGTGTTTCTCAGCTGGTGGGGGCTGTTGCTGTTGATCGGAGTGGTTGGGGTTGGAATCCTCTGGCCGCTCTTGCTGGCGCGGCAACACCGGACGCATGCTCGACGCGAGTTGATACGCGGCGCGTCACTGGTCCTGATCGGCGGGTTCCTGTTGCGGGTGGTGGTGCTGCTTTCGTCCGAGCAGATCCACGTCATCGGCTCGGGAGTGACGACCCCGTGATTTCGCAAGAGTGTCATCCTGACCCCGAGCACTTCGCGAAGCGAAGGGCGAGCGGGGAGGGGACCGGAACCGTACTTTGCAGGCAGCCTTTTTGCGCGGCTCGACTCTCCGGTCCCCTCCCCCTCGCTACGCGAGGGGTCAGGGTGACACTCTCACTCTTGGTCTTCGCCGCCTGCACCAGCCCGGAGGCCGGCCGCACCCGCGGCGGTGGACCTGGGGCCGACGTGAAGAACTGGGGCCAACCCATCGAGCTGCACGCCGGT
>DATFFX010000330.1:0-14652 GCA_035249825.1 Gemmatimonadales bacterium
ATGAAAAAAGAGCTTCTGATCCTCGCGGGGATCGCAGGGGCAAGCACACCAGTGGCGGCGCAGAGCCTGACCGGCGCCGGCGCGACGTTTCCCAATCCGATTTACACCAAGTGGTTCGACGCTTACCACAAGAAGACCGGCATCCAGATCAACTATCAATCGATCGGGTCGGGTGGCGGCATCCGCCAGTACACTGAGGGCACCGTTGACTTTGGCGCGACCGACGGACCCATGAATGAGTCTCAGATCCAGGCCGTCGGCGGTAACGTCCTACACGTGCCTGCCGTGCTCGGAGCGGTGGTAGTGACGTATAACCTGCCTTCGCTGGGAGATACCAAGCTCAAGTTCGATGGCAACCTGCTGGTGGACATCTTCATGGGCCGGGTGACCAGGTGGAACGATCCGAAGGTTGCGGCGTTGAACCCTGGTGTGAAGCTGCCCAACATGGATTTGATCGTGGTGCATCGCTCCGATGGCTCGGGCACGACATACGTCTTCACCGACTACCTGAACAAGTTCTCCCGGGAATGGAAGGATAAGGTCGGCTGCGCTACGTCCGTGAATTGGCCGGTAGGCCTCGGAGGCAAGGGGAACGAGGGTGTGACCCAACAGGTGAAGCAGGTCGAAGGCGCGCTTGGATATGTGGAGCTGATCTACGCGCTGTCGAACGACCTTCCTTACGGTCAGGTCAAGAACGCCGCAGGCAATTTCAGCACCCCGTCACTGGAATCGGTCACCGCTGCGGCTGCCGGCGTCAAGCTCCCGAAGGATACTGATTTCCGGGTGTCCATCACCAACGCACCTGGCGCCGACGCGTATCCGATCTCCTCGTTCACCTGGCTTCTGGTTCGGAAGGACAACAAGGATCCGGCGAAGGCAAAGCTGATCAGAGACTTTCTCGCCTGGATGATTACATCCGAGGCTCAGAGCATGGCTTCCGATCTGCACTATGCGCCGCTGCCGGAGCCGGTTGTGGCGGTCCTCGAAGCGCGTCTGCCGACCTTGAAGGCAGGCGGAAGAGCAATTGCACGGCGGTAGGCGAGATAGAATGGGGTCACTCAGTGGAGGAACCATGCCGGTAGCCAGAGCACATTGCCTCCTGGGACTGACCGTGCTCGTCCTGGGCTGCGGGGGAGACCAGCGGCCGCAGGCTTCTGCAGGCGAAGGGGGTAGTCCCGCTCGAGGAGGTGGCGCGGCACTTACCGGTGCCGGTGCCACCTTTCCAGCGCCGCTGTACACCAAGTGGTTCGATGCCTACGCCAAAGAGACTGACGTTCGCATCAATTATCAGTCGATCGGCTCCGGCGGCGGCATTCGTCAATTCGTGGAAGGAACGGTCGATTTCGGCGCCACCGACGGTCCCATGACAGACCAGCAAATCGCGTCGGTGAGCGGCAACGTGCTCCACGTACCTACCGCGCTCGGTGCGGTCAGCGTGACGTACAATCTGCCCTCAGTCGGCAAGACCGAGCTCAACTTCGATGGCAACCTGCTGGCCGAGATCTTCCTGGGCCGAGTCACCCGGTGGAACGACCGTAGAGTCGCTGCCTTGAATCCTGGCGTCAGCTTGCCGGCCGAGGACATCGTAGTGGTTCACCGCTCCGATGGCTCCGGCACAACCTTCATCTTCACCGACTACCTCTCCAAGCAATCCTCGGAGTGGAGCCGCAGGGTGGGAAAAGGAACCTCCGTGAACTGGCCTATCGGGCTCGGTGGGAAGGGGAACGAAGGAGTCACCCAGCAGGTGAAGCAGTCGCCCGGCACGATCGGCTATGTCGAGCTGATATACGCCATTTCCAACAACCTGCCCTCCGCCAGGATCCGCAATGCAGCCGGGGTATTGGTCCAGCCAACGCTCGCGAGCGTCGCCGCGGCCGCTGCGGGCGCGCGGCTCACCTCGGAAACAGACTTTCGCGTGTCGATCACCAACGCTCCGGGTGCAGACTCCTATCCGATATCATCGTTCACATGGCTGCTGATCAGGAGGGAGGACACCGATACCGTCAGGGCGAAGACCATCGGTGCGTTCGTCAGCTGGATGCTCGAGCCTCCGGCGCAACGGATGGCGGCCGACCTCCACTATGCCCCGTTGCCGCGACCGGTAATCGAGCTGGTTCGAAAGCGGGTCGCGCGGTAGCCCGCACGCGTCCTGCTAGCCCGCTGGCATCCCTTCCGTACGAGTCACACTGCGCGGCTGCGACACTCTGCGCAGGTCACTTCGTGCCTTCGTGGTAAAAAACTGCGCAGGAGCGCCGCAGCCGAGCATGGAGCTATTCTCTCCATCTCGTAATCGCCGTGACCTATCCGTTACAAATCCGTGACTGTGCGCCACCGTTGATCCGGTAAGCTCCTGTCATGACCGTTTCAGCCGAGCCGGCTCGCAAGGCCGGTCCCGAACGCGCAATCGCTCTCGAGCAAGCCAACCACGGCGACCGCGTGTTCAGGGGGCTGCTGACACTCGCCGCGCTGGCGATACCGGTCCTGCTCGGCTTTCTCGTCTTCGAGCTGTGGGATGGGGCCAGGCTCGCGATCGCCCGCTATGGCCTGGGGTTCATTACCTCGAGCACCTGGGATCCTGTGGCCGAGCAGTTCGGGGCGCTGCCGCTGATCTTTGGCACCCTGCTCTCGTCCCTCATCGCTCTTGTCATCGCGGTGCCGCTCTCACTCGGTGTTGCCATCTACCTGACGGAGTTCGCGCCCCAGTCGGTACGCCAGCCTGTGGCCTTTCTCATCGGTCTGCTGGCAGCCATTCCCAGCGTGGTCTACGGCTTATGGGGGATTTTCGTGCTGATCCCCCTGCTCCGTACCACTGTGTTCCCCTTTCTTCGGGACACTCTGGGGTTCCTGCCGCTCTTCCAGGGTCCGATATACGGGCCCTCCATGCTTGCTGCCGGAATCATCCTGGCGATCATGGTCATGCCGTACATCATGTCCGTAGGGCGTGAGGTGCTGCTTGCGGTCCCCAATACCCAGCGAGAGGCGGCGCTCGCGCTCGGGGCAACCCGATGGGAAGCGGTGACCACCGCAGTCCTGCCCTACGCTCGCTCGGGGATTGTGGGAGCGGTGATTCTGGGACTCGGCCGGGCCCTGGGTGAGACCATGGCGGTGACCATGCTGATCGGGAACCGCCACGAGATCGCGGCGTCGCTGTTTGCTCCCGGGTACACCATGGCAGCGGCAATCGCCAACGAGTTCTCGGAGGCAGTGGGCGACCTCCACCTGTCCGCGCTGGCCTATGTCGCCTTTCTGCTCTTTCTGGTCACTGTCATCGTGAATGCAGGCGCGCGCCTCCTGATATGGCGAGTGGCCCGCGGATCCGGTGCCGGGAGCAGTGCGCTATGAACCGCAGGCTCCTGCGCCGGGCCTTCAGCAACCTCATGGTCGGTCTGATGATCGGAGCCGTGGTAGTCGCGCTGCTGCCCCTCTTCCTCATACTGATCAATCTGATTCTCAAGGGCGCGGGAAGCCTGTCGCTGGATTTCTTCACCAGAATGCCGGCGCCGGCTGGAGAGAGCGGCGGCGGAGTGGCTCACGCCCTGGTCGGCACCCTTCTGATCGTCGGCATGGCGAGCCTCATAGGCCTACCGATCGGTATCGGGGCGGGCATCTATTGCGCCGAGTATCCTCACAGCCGTCTCAGCTGGGTCACCCGCTTCGTGGCCGACGTCATGAACGGCACACCTTCCATCGTGGTCGGTGTCTTCGCCTGGGCCTGGATCGTGGCGCAGCAGAAGCACTTCTCCGCACTGGCAGGGAGTGTGGCGCTGGCGCTGCTCATGATTCCCATGGTGCTGCGCACCACCGAAGAGATGATCAAGCTGGTTCCCAACTCGCTGCGGGAGGCAGCGCTCGCACTCGGCTATCCCCGGTGGCGCACCAGCCTGTCGGTGGTGGTTCGTGCCACGCTGCCCGGCATCATGACAGGCGGACTCCTGGCGGTAGCGCGCATTGCGGGCGAGACCGCTCCGCTTCTCTTTACCGCGCTGGGCAGCCAGTACCTGAGCTTCGATCTGGATCAGCCGATGGCCGCGCTGCCGCTGACCGTGTTCACCTATGCTACCGGCCCCTACGAAGAATGGCATCAGTATGCCTGGGCCGCCGCGCTGGTCCTCATCATGCTCGTTTTCCTCCTGAGTCTCGGCGCCCGTCTGGCGGTGCGACGGCGGTTTACTCTCAATGGGTGAATCTGCGCTGCGGGCACCCAATGCAGGGCTGCCGAGTGCTGCTGACGCGCGCTCGGCCGCAACGGCCGCTGCCCACCCCAAGATGGCGACCGACAAGCTCACGGCCATGTACGGCAAGTTCACCGCGGTGAAGGGCGTGTCGCTCGCCTTTGCACCCAACCAGGTGCACGCCCTCATTGGGCCCTCGGGGTGCGGCAAGTCCACCTTTCTCCGCACTCTCAACCGAATGCACGAGTTATCCGACCACGGATGGATTACGGGACGCGTGCTGCTCGACGGCGAGGACATCTATGCTCCGCGGGTCAATGCAATGCAGCTCCGCCGCCGAGTCGGAATGGTCTTCCAGCGTCCCACTCCATTTCCAACAATGTCGGTGTACGACAATGTCGCCGCAGGTCTCCGAGTCAACCGTCGGGTTCCGCGTCAGGAGCTGGACAGCATAGTCGAGAAGGCTTTGCGACAAGCGGCGCTCTGGGATGAAGTGAAGGACCGGCTGAACGCCAGCGCCATGGCGCTTTCCGGCGGGCAGCAGCAGCGGGTCTGCATCGCCCGCACCATCGCTCCTTCGCCGGATGTGATCCTGCTGGATGAGCCGACCGCATCGCTCGATCCGCAAGGCACTGCACGAATCGAAGAGCTGCTGTTCGACCTCAAGCAGCATTTCACGATCGTGATCGTGACCCACAACCTGCAGCAGGCAGCACGGGTCTCGGATACGACGACCTTCTTCTATCTTGGCACGATGGTGGAGACCGGGCGGACGCGGCAGATCTTCACCGCTCCCAGGAACGAGCAAACCGAGGCCTACATTACCGGAAGGTTCGGATGAGCACCACGACTCGGCAACGACCATCTCCGCCGGTGCCCCAGGTTACCTTCGCTCAGAGGCGCCTGGGGCCCCCGTTGGCTTCCGGCGACAGCGTCGCAATAGATGTACGGGATTTCAGTTTCTTCTATGGCTCCCGGCAGGCGCTCCGCAACCTCAGCTTCGGCATCGAGCGGCGAGCCGTGACCGCCATCATCGGCCCCTCGGGATGCGGAAAATCGACCTTTCTCCGCTCCATCAACCGATTGAACGACCTGATTCCGGGCATACGGCACCAGGGGGACATTCTGGTCGAGGGCGCCTCCGTATTCGGTCCGGGCACCGACCTGGTCGCCTTGAGGCAGCGGGTGGGCATGGTTTTTCAGCGCCCAAACCCCTTTCCAAAGACAATTTTCGACAACGTAGCGTACGGACCAGCGCTCAATGCTCTGGTGACCCGGCGGGATCTGCCGGACGTGGTCGAGCGGTGTCTCCGCCAGGCCGCGCTGTGGGATGAAGTAAAGGACCGGCTCGAGGAGCTCGGTACCGGTCTCTCGGGCGGGCAGCAGCAGCGGCTCTGCATTGCGCGTGCGCTGGGCAATCAGCCCGAGGTGCTGCTCATGGACGAGCCCTGCTCTGCGCTCGACCCTATCGCGACGCAGAAGGTCGAAGAGCTGATCTTCGAGCTCAAGCAGCACTACACCATCGTCATCGTCACTCACAACATGCAGCAGGCAGCCCGGGTGTCGGACTACACCGGGTTCTTTGACCGGGGCGAGCTGATCGAGTTCGGCGAGACGGAGCAGATCTTTACGAAGCCCAGCCACGAGCGGACGGAAGCGTATATCACCGGGAGATTCGGATGAGCCTCGATGTTCACCGCCATTTTCACGATGAGCTGAGCCACGTCAAGGTTCGGCTGCTCACCATGTCCGGGGAGGCGGAAGCAGCGCTCGGCCTGGCAGTAGAAGCCCTGCTGGAGCGGGACAGCGAGAAGGCACAGCGGGTCATAGCCGGAGACCGGGTGATCGATGGCATGGAGGTGGAGATCGAGGAGCAGAGCATCAATCTGCTCGCGCTGCAACAGCCGATGGCGCGGGATCTCCGCATGCTGACGTCAGCCCTGAAGATTGCCAACGACCTCGAGCGGGTCGGCGACCACGCCGTCAACATCGCTCAATCGGCGGAGCGGCTGAACGAGGCGCGCCCCATTGCGCCGGAACCCGAGATTATCGATATGGCGAGGCTGGCCAGGGAAATGCTTTCCGACGCGCTGGAGGCATTCATCCGTGGCGATGCCCAGGCCGGCCGGGAAGTCTGCCGCCGGGACGACAAGGTGGATGCCCTGCACCGGTCGGTGTTCCGGATTCTGCTCACTCATATGATGGAAGATCCGCACACGATCGGATCCGGCATGGAGTTGTTTCTGGTGAGTCGAAACCTGGAGCGCGTGGCCGACCTCGCCACCAATATCGCCGAAGATGTGGTGTTCCTGGTCGAGGGCCGCTCCATCAAGCACCACTCCGAAGATGGGGGCGAAACACGGGAGGGCGCGATTCCGGCAGGAAAGTGATGTCGCAGGGTGAGCGCTTCGCGGCCATCGACGTGGGCTCCAACACGATCCTTCTTACGGTAGCCGAGTACGATGCGGACTCAGGGCGCCTGACCGTCATCGAGGAAGGCGAGGACCAGCCGCGCCTGGGTGCGGGGATGTCGGCAATCGGGGCGTTGGGTGAGGCGGCCATGAGCCGGGCAATTCAGGCTCTCACCACGATGGGAGACACCTGCCTGCGGCTGAATGCCACCCGTATCCAGGCCGTGGCTACGGCGGCAGTTCGGGAGGCCGGGAATGGAGATGAGTTCGTTCAGCGAGCTCGAGATGCGGGCATTCCGCTCCGCGTCATCTCTCCAGAAACTGAAGCAGCTCTGACCTTCCGCTCAGCCGCTTACCGCTTTCCGGGCGATGAGCCCATGCTGGTGGCTGATGTCGGTGGCGGGAGTCTCGAATTGATTGGCGCCATGGGCGGTTCAATCAGACTCTGCCGGTCGCTGCCACTCGGCGCCGTGCGCCTGACAGAGATGCATGCCTCCTCGGAGGAGCTTCGCGCGCACTTAGGCCAGGGGCTGCGCGGCGCGATTCACACCACGGAGTGGGCCGGTGCCAGAATCGTCGGATCGGGAGGTACGTTTGCCACCCTCGCCA
This sequence comes from Gemmatimonadales bacterium, assembly GCA_035249825.1. Classification (GTDB taxonomy): domain Bacteria; phylum Gemmatimonadota; class Gemmatimonadetes; order Gemmatimonadales; family GWC2-71-9; genus CAVVWJ01. The sequence goes on from DATFFX010000330.1 coordinate 7,193, forward strand.
GCATGGTGCTCGCCCGGCGTGCTTCGGGCAGGCACGAGATTCATGGGACGCAAGTGAGCGCGAGCGAGGCGAAGCTGCTGCTGGAATCCCTGGATGTCATGTCACCGGACCAACGCCGGCGGACCCCCGGTCTCAGGCCGGAACGCGCCGATATCATCGTAGCCGGCCTGGCGGCCGTAGTGGAGCTGTTGAGCGTCACAGGCAGCGATGTAGTTACGATCAGCGGCTTCGGACTGAGAGACGGTTTGTTGCTCGAGATGGCGGGGCTGATGTAGATCCTCTGGCCGAGCCCGCTTGGCTGCCTTATCGTAAGGGTGCCGGTCGTGCACACGGCAGATCCCTGATCAGATGGACGGCGGAGTGGATACACCCCTCCAGTTGCAGGCAGCCCTTCCGAGCCAGTACACCGTTGAGCGCGAGCTTGGCCGTGGCGGTTGGGCCACGGTGTACCTGGCTCACGACGCCCGACACGACCGGCCTGTTGCGCTCAAGGTGCTCCGTCCCGACCTCGCGGCGGCGCTGGGCACCGGAAGATTTCTGCGCGAGATCAGCATCGCCGGCCGGCTCACGCATCCTCATATCCTGCCGCTCTACGATTCCGGCACCATCGGTGACTCCCTCTTCTATGTCATGCCCTTCATCCAGGGTGAGACCCTGCGGAAGCGGATGCTCCGGGAGCGGCAGCTGCCGTTGCCTCAAACACTCAGCATTGCGCAACAGATCGCCGATGCGGTCGGGTTTGCCCACGCCCACAACATCCTGCACCGTGACATAAAGCCCGAGAATATCCTGCTCGAAGGCGATCAGGCGTACGTCGCCGACTTTGGAATTGCTCGAGCAATCCAGGTGGCGGCAGACGACACCCTGTCTGAGCCGGGTTTTGCGATCGGAACTCCGGCCTACATGAGTCCTGAGCAGGCAGCCGGCGGCACTAACCTGGACGGCCGGAGCGATCTCTATAGTCTGGCCTGTTTGATCTACGAGATGCTGGCCGGGGAACCGCCTCATACCGGGCCCACCGCGCAAGCCGTGATCGCAAGGCAGCAGTCCGAGACCCCCCGTTCGATCGTGGTGCTCCGGCCTGCGGTCCCAGTAGCGGTCGAAACGGTTCTGATGAAGGCGTTGGCCAAGGCCCCGGCCGACCGCTTCACCAGCGTGTCCGAGTTCGCCGCAGCGCTGACTGCGGCCGTCGAGCACCCTATACCCCCCCGTGCTCCATCAGCCAGACGACGGGCGCTATTCGTCTCGGCGATCGCTCTGGGATTGGGGGGCTTTGCCTGGCTGGCACAGTCGAATCCCGCCGCGGATGGCGCCGGCGAGCTCGACGCCACTCACGTCGCCGTTCTGTACTTCGATGATCTGAGTGAGAGATCATCGCTCCGGCCCGTGGCCGATGGACTGACTGAGGATCTCATAGATGCGTTGGGACAAGTCAGGGCGCTGCACGTCATATCTCCCAACGGCGTCCGTCCTTACGTGAGCCGCGAGATTCCACCCGACAGCATCGCGCGTGCCCTGAAGGTTGGGACCCTCGTGAGTGGAAGTGTCGAGCGCTCGGGTGACATCCTGCGGGTGACTGCCAGACTCATCGATGCTCCCAGTGGTGTCCAGTTGCAGAGCAGGACCCTGGAGTATCGGTTCCAGGATCTGTTCGCTCTCCAGGAGGAGCTGGCCCAGGAGGTCTCGCGCTTTCTGCGGGAAAGGCTGGGTCAGGAGATCCGGCTCCGGGAGCGCCGCAAGGGGACGGAGAGTGTAGCAGCCTGGGAGGTTCTGCAGCAGGGCGAGGCGTCGCGGGACGCGGCGCGGGGACTCTACGGCCAGGGTGAGGCGTCCGCAGCCGGCCGGATGCTCGACGCTGCTGACTCCCAGTTCATCAGGGCCTCAGTCCTGGATGACTCCTGGGTCGATCCTGTTGTCCTCCGCGGGTGGGTGGCGCTGGACCGTATCGAGCTTTCGGAAGTGAAGGCTTCAGACTCGCTGACTAGCTGGTATCGCGAGGGAGTGAGTCATGCCAATCGAGCCCTCGAGCTTCGGCCCCAGTACCCTCCGGCCCTCGAACTCCGGGGGAGCCTGCGCTATCGATATTGGTTGGAGGCGGAATCGGATGGCACGCCTGAGGGTGCCGAGGCTGATCTCCGAGCCGCCGCCCTGGCGACAAGTCCCACTCAGGCGCGCGCATGGGGCACACTGAGCGCCCTCCTCCAGGCAACCGGACAGCTCGGCGAAGCCAACGTGCTCGCCAGGCGCGCGTACGAGGCGGATGCCTTCCTGTCCGAGAGTCCGCAAATCCTCTTCCGGTTGTATTACACGTCGCTGGATCTGGGTCGAGAACCGGACGCGATCCGCTGGTGCGATGCCGGCCGCCAACGCTTTCCCGAAGACTGGCGCTTTACGTTCTGCCAACTGATCATCCTGGCACGTTCCACTGAGATCGATCCTGATGTAGGCCGGGCATGGGAGTTGGTGAGCGAGCTCGAGCGGCTCGGGCCCGATGCCTACTTACCTCGCTGGCAGATCGTAGCTGCCGCAGTAGTCGGACGAGCCGGGCTGGTCGATAGCGCCCAAGCAGTCATTCGGAAAGCTAGAGCTATGGCGCCGAACGATTCCGAGTTGGACTTCTATGAGGCGGAAACCCGCATGTTGCTGGGTGATCGCGAAGCAGCGCTCCGGTTGCTGGAACGCGATCTCAAGACCAATCCCAGGTTCAGGGCATACATGCGCGCCAACACCTTGTTTCGCCCGCTGTGGAACGATCCGAGGTTTCAGGCGCTGGTGAGAGAATCAGCCAGTTAGAATGAACCGCGTTTGTGGGCGACGGCCTCGGTTCCACCCATTCCTCTCCGGTCGTTCAGTCGATACAGCTTGCGCTGCTCTGCCGCATAATCCGGGCTGGAGACGGACGAAAGGTACGGGCCGATAAACTTGTCGAAGGCCGGAAGGCCCCAGAACAGCGCGTCCACCGAATCCCCATCGTAGTACTTGCGCTGCCCATCCGCATATATGACGATCACAGAATCCACCCGCTCGCCGCGCGGGATTCGGTAGTCTTCCTCCGGAGTCAAGAACGGACCGAATGCCGCGTACTCGTCGCCCTCTCTACGAGCGACGATGTCAGCCTCTTCCGCGGTGGAAAAGACCCCAACTACACGGTGATGTCGCTTGTTATTGCCCTTGATGTGAGCCACTACCCATTTGGGTTTGCCGTCCCGATAACCATCCGCGGCTTCGGCCAGGCGTCTGGCAAGGGACGCAACTTTGGGTAGGGTATCCCTTACATGATGCCCATTGGGTGGAGGAGTGCCATCGACTGGACCGCGGGTAGAGCATGCCAAGGCTCCGCCGAGCAACAGCGATGCTGTGAGTACGAGTCTCATAAGAAGTCTCCAGAGGGTGAGCGCACGACATGCGCCTTCTCCTCACATACGCGCCGGTTCCCTATCTGTCAACCTGGAAGGTTCGCTGCGGTATTAGGGGTAAGTCCCTACTCCCCGTAGGGTATCCATATGTTCTTCACCTGGGTCGCCTCCTCCAGGAACTCCTCACCCGCGCCCTGCCGTGAGTCGGTCCAGTCTCGCGCCTTACCCAAATCGACCCAGGTCCGCTTCATGTTTCCGGTCGATAGGCGCTCCACCTCGGCTGACACCTCGGCGCTGCCGAAATACCAGAGCGCGTCCACGTCGTCGTGTGCGGCCAGCACCCGGGCCAGTTCGTCACTCTGGCCGGTCACGATGTTGATCACGCCACCGGGAACGTCGGAGGTCTCGAGGACCTGGTAGAGATCGGTTGCCGGGAGCGGAGCCCGTGCGGACGGAACGGCGGCGACAGTGTTTCCCATGGCCACCGCCGGTAAAACCGTGGAGACGAATCCGAGCAGGGGCCAGCTGTCGGGACAGACGATGCCCAGTACGCCCATCGGCTCCGGCATGGCGAGCGTTACGTTCCGATATGGGGTATGATGGACCGCGCCATCGTATTTGTCGGCCCAGGCCGCGTACGTGTACGTCCGGTCTATCGTGAGCCCGACTTCGCGGTCCGCCGCCGCTGGGTCGCCGGTGATCGCCGCGATTCGGCGGCTGAATTCTTCGGCACGTGCTGCCAGGTTCTCGGCCAGGTAATAGAGCACCTGGGCTCGATTATGGGCTGTCGTACGAGCCCAGCCTGCGGCCTTATGCGCCGCCTCGACCGCATTCCGAATATCCTTACGATTGCCCTGACCCACCTCACCGATGCGCTGGCCCGACTGATCGGTCACCGGTAAACTGTAACCGGAATCGGGGCGCACCTGCTTTCCGCCGATGTACAGCTTCGCGGTGCGGTTGATTGGTGGTAGGGCGGTAGATGAAGCGGCGGTAGATGAAGCGGCGGTAGATGGAGCGGCGGAAGAACGCCGAGCATCTCTGCCCCACTCTTGCCCTGCCGCCTCGCTGCCCCCTCGCTCGGTTGCCCCGGGCAAGCTCCGCTGGCCCGTCCACCGCACATACTCGCTCAGCCCCTCCCGTCCACCCTCCCGCCCGAAGCCACTCTCCCGGTATCCGCCGAAGCCGCTGGCCGCATCGAATACATTGGTGCAGTTGACCCAGACGGTGCCCGCTTTCAGCTGGGGAGCCACATCCAGTGCCAGATTGATGTTCTCCGTCCACACACTGGCGGCGAGGCCGTAGCGGGTGTTGTTGGCCAGCTCGACTGCCTCCGCGGGGGTGCGAAAGCTCATCAGCACGACCACCGGACCGAAGATCTCCACCTGCGCGATCGTCGCCGCCGGGGACACTTCGGTAAAGAGCGTCGGAGGGAAGAACCAGCCTTCCCTGGGGCAGCTCCACGAGGGCTGCCATAATGTGGCACCCTCCTCCTCGCCCCGGCGGACCAGCTCCTGAATTTTTTCCAGCTGCACCGGAGCGATAATAGCGCCCATGTCCACGGCCTTGTCGAGTGGATCGCCCACGCGCAGCGTTTCCATCCGATCCTTCAGCTTCGTCACCAGGCGGTCTGCCACACCTTCCTGCACCAGAATGCGCGAGCCGGCGCAGCACACCTGTCCCTGGTTGAACCAGATGGCATCCACGACCCCCTCGACCACGCTATCGAGATCGGCATCCGAAAACACCAGGAAGGGCGACTTGCCGCCCAACTCGAGCGACAGCTTCTTGCCGCTTCCAGCGGTGGCCGATCGGATGATTCGGCCCACTTCAGTCGAGCCGGTGAAGGCGATCTTGGCTACATCGGGGTGGGCAACAAGGGCGGCACCGACCCGACCATCACCGGTGATGATGTTGACCACCCCCGGTGGGAGCCCGATCTCCTGACACAGCTCCGCGAACCGAAGCGCGGTAAGCGAAGTGAACTCCGCCGGCTTGAGAACCACCGTGTTTCCCATTGCCAGTGCCGGCGCGATTTTCCAGGAGAGCATCAACAGCGGGAAGTTCCAGGGAATGATCTGGCCGATGACACCAACCGGACCTCGGCCTGGTAGTTCCTGCTCCATCAGCTGAGCCCAGCCGGCATGGTGATAGAAATGCCGGGCAACGAGGGGCACATCGATATCGCGGGATTCCCGGATCGGCTTTCCGTTATCGAGCGACTCCAGGACGGCAAAAAGCCGGCTGTGCTTCTGTACCTCACGTGCAAGAGCGTACAGATAACGGGCTCGTCCGTGGCCTCCCAGCGCCCACCAGCCCGGTTGTGCCGCCCGAGCGGCCTGCACCGCACGATCTACTTCGCTCTCTGTGGCCTGCGCCAATGTCGCAATGGGCCTGGCTGTCGCGGGGTTCAGACTTTCGAAGGTCTCGCCCTCCCCTGCCACCCATTCCCCACCGATGAACAACCCGAACGCGCGCCCATGCGCATCCAGCCAAGCTTGCGCCGGGCCCGCCGCCTCAGGCGCTGGGCCATACGACATTGATTGGAAGATCTCGGGGACCGATGCCATGCGCTTAGCTCCGCAAATGCTCACCACAGAGGCACAGAGGGATCGATGACGCGTACAGATCTTCCATCGCGTTAGCGGTCCTTCGCCATCCTGCAACAGTAGGCGAAAACACCAGCTGAACAATTAACCTGGTCGATAATGGAACGACCAACGGACCCAGTACCGTATCGTGGGTGACGGGATGGAGGTCTGGAGATGCCAGCGATCCCTCTGTGTCCTCTCTGCCTCTGTGGTAAAAATGAGCAGTGAGTGGGGACAAAGCCAAGTGGAGAGACGAGTCAGGCTGTAGGATGACGGTGAGCCGCTGAATACCTGCCGGTCACGAAGTGCTCCAATTGGCGCTCGATGTCGGTGAGCAACGCACTGGCCCCCAGCCGAAACAGATCCGGACGCAGCCACCGGTCGCCCAGTTCGTCCTTGATCAACGCCAGCCAATCCAGCGCTTCCCGCGCGCTGCGAATACCACCGGCGGCCTTGAGTCCTACGAACTGACCGGTACGTTCTCGAAACTCGCGTATGGCGCGGGCCATCACTAGGCCAAACGGGAGCGTCGCGTTGACGCTCTCCTTGCCGGTGGACGTCTTGATGAAGTCTGCGCCCGCCATCATGCATACCAGGCTCGCGCGCGCCACGTTTCTCAGCGTGCCGAGCTCACCGGCAGCGAGAATTGTCTTTATGTGGGCGTCGCCACAGGCCTGCCGCATGGCCCGTACCTCTGCATACAGGGCGGGCCAGTTTTCGGTGAGCACGTGGCTCCGGGTGATCACGACATCGATCTCTTCGGCTCCCGCTGCGACCGAGCTCCGAATCTCGGCGATGCGTTGCTCGAATGGTGAGAGCCCGGCTGGAAAGCCGCTCGACACGGCGGCCACCGGGATCCCTGATCCCTGGAGCGCATCCAGCGCTGTTTCGACAAAGCTGTGATACACGCAGACAGCGGCCGCCCGGATGGGAAGCTGGGTGGCGTCCATGGCGTTCAGCAGCTCGGTGCGGACCGGCTGGCGGGCCTTGGCGCATAGCCGCCGCACCCGGCCCTGAGTGTCGTCACCGGATAACGTGGTCAGATCGATCAGCGTGACCGCGCGCAACAGCCAGGCAGCCTGCCACTCCTTCTTGACGGTTCGGCGGGTTCGAAGCGTTCCCGCCCGCCGCTCCACCGCGCTCCGATTGGTGCGGACCTCCTCGACCCAGTCGAGCGTGAGCGGGGTTCCGGCGTTCCGGGGAGACACCGGAACGTCGAGCGGCCCCGCGGCAGAGGGAGAAACGGAGTGGTGACGCCTGGGAGTTTCAGCCACGCCTACCTCTCCTGGTACCCGAGCCGGCTCGTGGTTCGGGCCAGAGCACGATGCTGCGCCACCAGCTCCGGGTCGCGGAACACCTGGATCAGCAGGGCACCGCCGATGAAGCCACCGGCATGGGCCCAGAACGCGACGCCGCCTTCGGACGCATTGGAGAGCCCGCCGCCAAGCAGCTGAAGGAGGAACCAGTAGCCCAGCATGAGATAGGCGGGTACGACGATACGAGTGATGAAGAT
>DATFFX010000331.1:0-5580 GCA_035249825.1 Gemmatimonadales bacterium
CCCGTCCCACATCGAACGACACACCATCTACTGCGCGCACCACCGGCGTACTGCGGCCGAATAAACCGCCAGATCGGTAGTACTTCACGAGGTCGCGTACTTCCAGCAATGATGTCATTGACCAGATTGGCACGGATGGACGCGAATGGGAATGGATAGCTCCATAGGCAAACTAAGTTCTACTATCATGTTTGTGAGAAAGAACCTGGCCGCAGATGAACGCAGATGGAACGCAGATTCATGAGCACCGACTGCCATAAAAGCCTTTTGATCAAGGACTCGACAGGTGTGCTGTCGAACCACACGTTAATGGTCAGGATGGCAACAGCGGGGGCATTTTGGTCAAGGAGCGATCCGGCTGTTGATCCATATCATCCGTGGCAAGGTTGCTGATCTGAGGTCATCTGCGTTCATCTGCGGCTAATTGCCTTGTGTTCGGTTCCTCCGCCAGCCAGCACCGCATCCGATGATCGGGCCCGACCGAAATCAGCGGTGGCTCGACCTCGCTCCGATCGAACGCCTTGGGGCACCGGGGCCGGAAGCGGCAGCCGCTGGGCCACGCAGCCGGGGCCGGCACGCTGCCGCGAATGGGATTCAGCCGCTGCAGAGGTCCCGTAATTCGGGGCACGGACGCGAACAGTCCCTGCGTGTACGGGTGTGACGGGTTGTCGAACAGCCGCTGGGTTGGTGCCTCTTCGACGATCTGACCGGCATACATGACCGCTACACGATCCGCTCTTCCGGCGACGATGCCGAGGTCGTGCGTAATGAGCAGCACCGCCATCCCGCGCCGGCTGCGTAGCTCATCGAGTACCTCGAGAATCTGCGCCTGCACCGTGACATCGAGGGCCGTCGTGGGCTCATCTGCGACCAGGATCTCCGGCTCTGCCGAGAGCGCAATCGCAATCATCACCCGCTGCCGCATCCCGCCGCTGAGCTGATGTGGGTATGCCTTCAGCCGTTCCGCCGGATCAGGGATGCCGACCTCCTGAAGCAGCTGGAGCGCGCGCTGCCTGGCTTCGGATCGGGAGATCTTGAAATGAGCCAGGATGCCTTCGCTGATCTGTGCTTCCACCGTGAAAACCGGATTCAGGCTGGTCATGGGGTCCTGAAAGATCATACCGATCCGCCGGCCACGAATTCGTCTCAGCGCCTCCCCCTGGAGGGCGAGCACATCGGTGTCTCCCAGCCTGATGCGGCTGCCGTCCTCGATTCTGCCCGGTGGGGGAATGAGCTGCAGCAGGGCCAGACTCGTCAGGCTCTTGCCGCATCCCGACTCACCCACGAGCGCCAGCGTCTGGCCCCGCTGAAGCGAGAAGCTGACGCCGTCAACCGGGAAGAACCGGGTGCGATCGGCGCCAGGAAACGAGACCCGCAGATTGTCTACTTCGAGGACTCTGGTCATGCGCTTCGGGGGTCCACGGCGTCACGCAACGCGTCGCCGAACAGGTTGGCGGACAGAACGGTGACAACGATAGCCAGGCCGGGGAAGACGCCGGTCCACGGAGCGCTGACCATCACATCTCTGGAATCCAGTATCATGCCGCCCCATGATGGTGTCGGTGGCTGGATCCCCAAACCGAGGAATGAGAGCCCGGCCTCGAGCAGAATCACGTCACCGACGCCCAGCGTGGCGGCGACGAGGAGCGGACCGAGCGAGTTGGGGAGCAGATGCCGGAAGATAATCCGCCGCCGCCGGGCACCCAGCGCTTCAGCGGCGCGAACGTATCCTTCCTCCCGAATGCGAAGCACTTCGCCCCGGACCAGTCGGCTGCTGGCGAGCCAGCCGGTGGCTCCGATGAGCAGAACCAGCGCCAGCACCGGCACTCGTTCCCAGACGGCAAGCACCAACAGCAGAATAAAGAGCCGGGGAATCGCGAGAGCCCCATCGACGATCCGCATCAGGAGTGTATCGATCGCTCCTCCCCAATACCCCGAGACAATGCCGACCGCCGCACCAAGGCTGATGGAGAGTGCCACTGCGAGGAGCGCGACTCCCAGCGAAATCCGGGCGCCTGTCACGACGCGCGCCAGCACGTCACGGCTGAGCTGATCCGTTCCGAATGGATGGCCCAGGTCTGGAGGGCGGCTGGCTCCGAGGACGTCTGGTTGCGCGAGCGGATCAGGAAGCAACCAGGGCCCGACCAGCGCCGCTATGGCGATGATCAGCAGAACCAGGGCACCGGTCCGTCCGCGTGGGTTTTGCCATGCGGCCTGCAACGCGTCCAATGCTGCTGTCACCCGTAGCGCACTCGGGGATCGAGCCAGGCATAGGCGACGTCCGTTATGACGCCGCCCGCGACCACCAAGATCGCAACCAGGAGCGAAGCGCCCATCAGCAGCGGGTAGTCCCGGCTTCCCACCGCGTTCGCGGCTAGTGAGCCCAGCCCTGGCCACGCGAAGACCGCCTCCACGAAAACCGATCCGCTGACCAGAATCGGAAGCCAGAGGCCGAAGATGGTGATGATGGGAAAGAGCGCGTTCCTCCATGCGTGGCGCCAGGTGACCTCACGCTCGGAGAGCCCTTTGGCGCGAGCCGTCACTACATAAGGAAGATGTAGCACTTCCATCATTGCCGTCCGCTGGTACCTCATGGTCGCGGCTATGCTGACCGTGGAGAGCGTCACAACGGGAAGGACCAGATGTCGCAGTACATCTCCTGCCCTGACCAGGAACCCGGCATCCTGTTCCAACAGAGGGTCCTGCATCCCCGCAGCAGGCAACAAGCGCCACTCGACTCCGATCAGCCAGGCGAGCACCAGGCCGAGCCAGAAGGAGGGCATGGCATAGCCGGTGAGCGATAGAGTGGTGAGCCACCGGTCTTCGCGCTGCCCGTGCCGCACGGCCTGCCGCACCCCCAGCCAGAGGCCAATGGTGAAGTTGAGCAGGAGCACACTGCCACCGAGGAGCACGGTTGCCGGGAGCCGTTCAGCGAGGAGCGCAGTCACCGGCCGGCCATGCTCGATCGAGACACCGAGATCTCCGGTAAGCGCACCACTCACGAAAGCCAGTAGTTGACTGCCCACCGGTTGGTCCAGCCCATATCGCGCCCGAAGCACTGCGATCTCCTGCTGTGAAATCGGACGCTCCGCGCTGAGACGGAAGAGCGGATCTCCCGGTGCCGCCCGCATGACCAGAAAGAGAAGAGCGAGGGCAATGGCGAGGGTAATGGCCGCCTGAAGAAAGCGCCGCAACATCCAGGCGGCCACCTAGTCGCTCCGGGCGGATGCCGCAGCTGGGCTGACCGACCACTTTCGAAGCGTGATCCATGGCGAGTGGGGACTGATCGTCACACCCCGGTACCGCCGGCTCACGGCGTACATGAAGGTGGGGGCGTAGAGAAAGGTGGCCGGTGCGCCCTCCTCTATCTGACGCAGCGCTTCAATCCAATTATCCGCAGGGTCGCCTCGGCCGAGTATTGCTTCGGCCATCAGGGAGTCAACCGCGCGGTCACAGTATCCCGCCACATTGCTGCCTCCGGTGCAGGTCCAAGACTGGGTGAGGCCCGAGGGTGAAGCATCCTGGCTGACACCAGAGAAGTCGACATCGAACTGACCCTCGGTGCGTCGCTCGTTCCAGATCGGAAACTCGAGCTGCTGGATCTCTATCTGAATCCCGATTCGGCGAAGCTGCTCCTGCACCAGGAGGGCCATCTGCCGCCGGATCCCGCTGGTGTTCGGCAGAGACAGCAGCAGGCGAAGCGGTTTTCCGGCGCGGTCGAGCATGCCGTCTCCATTGCTGTCGCCCCACCCGGTGGCGGCCAGCAGCCGGCGGGCCTCGGTAACGTTTTGTCCTGCTGGCTCGGGTGCCCCCTGACGAATCCACAGGAGTTGGGACACAGGACCGTACGGAACGACGCCGTGAGGCCCGAACACTGCCTGCACTAGCTCGCGCCGGTTGAGCGCGAGCGTGATCGCGCGGCGCACCCTGATGTCCGCGAGAATCGGATGCGGCCTGGCCCGGTTGCTCGGATCCCGCTGGTTGAACAGCAGGTAGCCCACGGTCGATGACGGCACCGCGATCAGGCGGAGCGCGGTATCGGCAGCGATACGGCGAATGTTGTCTGGAGGGGGCGGTATGATATCCATCGCGTCCGCCTCACCGCTCAGCAACAGGTTGATGCGGGCGCCTGGATCCGCGGTGGAGCGGAGGATGACACGCTTCAGTTTCGGCTTTCCGAGAAAGAAATCCGGAACAGCGGCTAACTCGACGAACTGGCCTGGCACGCTGCGCACCCAGCGGTATGGTCCGCTGCCGATGGGCCGCTTGACGAAAGCCGAGCGCGCCAGGTCCCCAGCGGGTATCGAATCCAGCAAATGGGCGGGAAGCGGTGCGACATGGAAGGTGGCATCGTAGAACTGCTCGGCGTACGGACGCGCAAAGCGAAAGACCACTCGATTCGGTCCGTCTGCGGTTACCGAAACAATCTGCCGCAGCAGCTCCGCGAGTCGCGGCGCAATAGCCGGGTCCTTCGCGCGGCTGATGGTGAAGAGTACGTCGCGCGCTGTCACTGGCGCGCCGTCATGCCAGCGTGCGCGGGGATCGAGATCGAAGGCCAGCGTCACGGAATCCCGGCGGGTCCAGGCCCGCGCCAGAGCCGGAACAAAGTGATCATCCCCTGCCGTCAGCAGCTTGGGCCCGAGGTCGGCCAGACGAAGGAAAAGCTGGTCCGCGACATCGAGATTACCCACACTCGCCTCTCCACCTTCCATGAGCGTGGGGATCGGCAATGTGGCCTGCCCCCCGGTGACGATGACTATGCTGGTGCCACGCCGATTTGACTGCCCGTCAGCCGGCGCAGCCAGCACACAGGCGAGAGCAGCAGCAATGGCAATCCGTGGCGTCCAGTGCGTCACAGACTCTCCGAGGCTTCAATGAAATGTGGGGGTAGTTCGGAATGTACTCTGCTCACCTCGCCCACGTCCACGCCGCCGAGCGATAGTGCATGTAGTGCTTGGCAGCTTTCGACAGAACCGCCGAGTCATGGTGAATACGCCGCCATGCGGCGGGCCAACAGCGTGCCGCTGCCGCGGCGATCGCGTCGGCGATGTCGGAGGCGAGCGCCCATGGTTCTGCAAGAGCGGACGTGGGCGGGGGTGCTGCCTCACCGCTCATCAACTGAACCACGAGCTCCTGGTTGTCCTGCAGCAGGATGGAGCCGTGCTGCAGCAATGCACCTCCCTGTCGGAGCTGGGCACTCCCGACCACTTTCCGGCCGGCGATCATGATCTCGCCACCGGCCGGCTGCGCGAAGCAGGCGCCGGCGTCGATCGCAGGGGTGCGGACGGCTGGCGCCAGATACGCCGGCGCGCCGACCTCCCACAGCGCGTCGGCCAGCATGCGATGAATCTCCAGGTACGCTCTACCGAGTTTGCCGAAGTGAGCGCTCGGAGTAGCGACAGCGTAGGTGAGCTCCTGCGCGTGCCAAACTGCTCTCCCGCCGGTAGGCCGGCGCACCGTATCGAGTCCAAGCGCCAGGATGCCCTCACGGTGGTACCGCCGGAGAGCGGGCTCATGGCGCCCGAATGAAAGACAGTGCGGCGCCCACTGGTACAGCCGCAGCCAGCTCTCGCCCAACCG
>DATFFX010000332.1:0-2180 GCA_035249825.1 Gemmatimonadales bacterium
AATTCATGATAGTGGGTGGCAAACATGGTTTTGCAGCCGACCTGGTCGTGCAGGTGCTCGGTTACGGCCCAGGCAATCGCCACGCCATCGTAGGTAGAGGTCCCCCGCCCGATCTCGTCCAAGAGAACCAGGCTCTGAGCCGTGGCATTGTGGAGGATGGCGCTGGTCTCACTCATCTCCACCATGAAGGTTGATTGACCACCAGCCAGGTTGTCGCTGGCGCCCACCCTGGTAAAGAGACGATCCACCACGCCGATGGTTGCCGCCTCGGCGGGGACGAATGATCCTACCTGAGCCATCACGACGCAGAGCCCGATCTGGCGGAGAATGGTGGATTTCCCGGCCATGTTCGGTCCGGTCACCAACAGGACGCGCTCCCACTGGGTGAAACGGGCATCGTTCGGAATGAACGATTCCCGCGGCATCATACGCTCGATCACCGGGTGCCGGCTCCCTCGCAATACCAAATCGAACTGCGGCGTGATCGAGGGGCGGACATACCGGCCCGCCACCGCGCGCTCGGCCAATCCGGCCCACACGTCCAGCCGGGCAATGACTCGCGCGGTGGTCTGAATGCGGCCAATTGCCTGACCCACGGCTGCTCGCAGAGCGCCAAACAGCTCGGCCTCCCGGGCTGCGATCCTCTCCTCGGCGCCCAGCACGCGCGCCTCATATTCCTTGAGCTCAGGAGTCACGTACCGCTCGGCGCTCGCCAGCGTCTGCCGCCGTTCGTAGTCATCGGGAACCCGGGCCGCGTGCGTATGGGTGACTTCCAGGTAGTAGCCGAAGACCTTGTTGAAACCCACTTTCAGCGAAGGGATTCCGGTGCGCTCCCGTTCCCGCTGCTGCAGCGCAGCGATGTACTGGCGGCCTCCATCGCGCAGCGCCCTCAAGTCGTCCAGATCCCTGTCATAGCCCACTCGGATCACCTCACCCTCCGCCAACATGGAGGGCAGCCGATCGGTGAGTGCGGTGCCCAGCTCGGCGGATAGATCGGCAAGCAGGTCCAGCTCGTCAGCGGCGTTGCTTAGCGCCTGGCTCTGAGTGCCCGACGGCAAAGACGATCCAGCCAGGGCAGTCAGAGCGCCGGCCACATCAGGTAAGCGGCGAAGCGAATCCCGTATGGCGCCCAGCTCGCGCGGTGTGGCCCGGCCGGCGGCAGCACGACCCGCCAGCCGCTCCATGTCCCGCATTCCGTCAAGCGCCTCCCGGATTCTGGCGCGGCCCCGTCCGTCCCGTACCAGGACCTCGACGGCATCCAGTCTGGCTTGAATGGTGGATGGCTCTCGCAGCGGTGAGAGCACCCACTGCCGCAGCAACCGACCTCCCATTGGGGTCAGCGTTGCATCAATGGCCTCCAGCAGCGTGCATCCGCGAGTGCCCGGGCGGAACGGCTCTATCAGCTCCAGGTTCCGGCGAGTCATCTCATCGAGCCAGAGAAATCCCTCACTCCGGCGCACCACTGGCCGGGCCAGATGGGAGAGGCCTCCCGGCTGAAGCTCGGTAAGGTACCGAAGGAGCGCACCTGCCACACCAAGGGCGAGGTCGTCCTCGGGGCCGAGGCCGAGACCATCAAGGGACGTGAGGCCGAAGCGTCGCGCCAAGTCCTCACGGGCAAGGGTGCAGTCAAACTCCCAGGGCTCACGCTGGGTGGTGAGAGGCGGGGACGCTGTGAAGTTGGGGAGTGGGGCGGTGCTTCCAGTGCTGACCACCAGCTCGGCAGGGGCCAGGCGGGTAAGCGCTTCTTCCAGTCCGCTTTCTCCCAACGTCTCGAGGGTGAACTCCCCGGTGCTCAGGTCCACCGCCGCCAGCCCGAATCTGGCTCCCCCATCCCCCGCCTGCATGGTCCCCCGCAATGCGACCAGCCAGTTGTTGTGGGACGCAGCCACCCACCCGTCCTGGAGAACGGCTCCGGGAGTGACTGTCTCAACCACTTCCCGGCGAACCAATCCGCGGGCCAGCTTGGGGTCTTCCACCTGCTCGCAAATAGCCACACGGTGTCCGGCCCCGACCAGTTGCCGAAGATATTCGGCCGCAGCCTTGACCGGCACGCCCGCCAGCGGAACGCCGTCACCCCGGGAGGTCAACGCAATATCGAGAATTTTGGCGGCGAGCTCGGCGTCTTCGTTAAACATCTCGTAGAAGTCGCCCACCCGGTAGAAAAGAATCGTGTCCCGATG
>DATFFX010000333.1:0-2790 GCA_035249825.1 Gemmatimonadales bacterium
ACGCGTAGCATTTACTCCCCGGTGACCCGACGTTTGGCCCAGACGGAAAGTTTTCATGCACTACCTGCTCATGTATGATCTCGTTGACGACTATGTAAGCAGGCGCCAGGCGCTGCGCTCCGAGCACCTGGCCCATGCGCAGGCGTATGTCGAGCGCGGTGATCTGGTGCTCGGTGGAGCACTTGCCGATCCTGTGGATGGGGCAGTGCTACTCTTTCGAGGCGAGACACCGGATGCTGCCAAGGCATTCGCCGCCGCCGATCCCTATGTCCGGCATGGTCTGGTCACCCGCTGGCGGGTGCGGCCGTGGTCTACTGTGATAGGGCATGATGCACAGATATCTGTCAACCCGAAATGATCGATGCTTGAAGCCATTCGACGATACGTGAGCGATCGCCTGCTCGGCAACAGCGGGACATCGGCGGACGGTGAGGCAGCAGGCCGGCATGCGCCGGTCCAGCTCGCCGCGTGTGCTCTGTTGCTCGAGCTCGCTCACGCCGATGATGAATTCAGCGCCGAGGAGCGGCAGCACATCGAGGGCGCGGTTGGCAGGCACTTCGGCCTCGATGAGGCCGAAGTCGCCGAGCTGATTCAGCTCGCGGAAGCCGAGCGAACCCAATCGCTGGATCACTTCCAGTTCACTCGCCTGGTGGCGGCAGAGTATGACTTGGGGCAGAAGATGGTGCTCGCCGAAGTCATGTGGGGAGTGATATTGGCCGATGGCCGGCTCAGCGATCACGAGACCCATCTGGTCCGCAAGATGGCCAGCCTGATGCAACTGGAGCCTGGATATCTGGCGGAAGCGCGGCGGTCCGCCTCGGGAAAGTCCTGACTCCGATCTCGCAGCAGGCTGTTGACGGCAAGCATATCGCCCCACGCCCCCTGTCCGATGCAGAGACAGCTCAGGAGACCTCATGCGTGCCCTCTTTCTGCTCGTCGTCATCGCGGCCGCCCTTTCAGGCGCTTCCTACGCGGGAGCACGGTTCACTGCGGGAAAGATGATTGGGCCGCCACCCAGCACGCTTGGTCCGGTCTCGGCTCGCTTTGCGTTCGCCGGAGTCGCGGCGCTCCCATCAAAGCCGCGGGCCTGGGTTCTTTCCTATCCTCGCGCCGCAGGCTTCGGAAAAGGCGGACCCGAGATCTATGTGAGTCCTACCGGAGAGCTGCTGGGCACCAAGCCCAGGGATCTGGCTCGACAGCTCGAGGCGCGGCGTCCAACCGAGCCTTGAGCCTGGTTATGGAGCCAAATTTGAGGAGGCGCTGATCTGAGGATTTGGGTGGACGCCGACGCCGCACCCCGCGAGACCAAGGATCTGGTCTTTCGCGCATCCAGGCGGCTCGGAATCGAGACCATACTGGTGGCAAACCAACGCTTGGACGCCCCACCGGGAAATGCCCTCGTCACTGCTGTCCGGGTCAATGGCGGACCGGATGTGGCCGACCAATACATCGCCGAGCACGCGGTGGCCGGAGATCTGGTCGTCACCCAGGACATCCCTTTGGCGGCGGTGCTGGTTCCACGTGGAATCAGTGTTCTGGATCCGCGAGGAGACGAGCATACAGAGGAAACAATCGGGGAACGTCTTTCCGTGCGTGACTATATGGAAGCGTTGCGCATGGCCGGTACCGTGACGTCGGGGCCGCGTCCATACGACGCACGAGCCAGACAGGCCTTCGCGGACTCGCTGGACCGGGTGGTCACTCGCCTGCTTCGAGCCTGATGGAGGAGTCGCATGCGCTGATGTGACAGTAAGTTGGACTCAACCCCTGCTGAAATCGGCTCGACCAGGTTAGGTTACACGCTTCGGACCCACCATACGCTGTTGCTCCCACTCTGGCAGGACCCCATGCCAAAAAAGAATCCAGCCCCCGCAGTCCCGTCCTCGAACGGTTCAGCACATCCCCTGGCCGACCGGGTGCAGGCCCGTGTGGCGGAGGTTGGGCTTGCCCTCGACCAGCGGGCACGGGCCTCGAGACCCCGCTCCAAACGCCCCCGGTCTCAGGCGCCAAGCTCCGCACCCACACCGCAGGCAGCGCCTCCAACACGCGAGGCGAGTTCGCTGCGGCGCGTGTTCAATGAGCTGGCGGTAACTCATCGCCAGTTTCGACTGCGGAGCGGGCAGCATGCCTCCCAGGGCCTGCGCGAGGCCGCCCGGGCCTTCAAGGACTCCCCGAGCTTGCCGTCCCTTGTCGTAGTAGCTGCCTTTCTCGAGGAAGACGGGTTGCTGGAATGGTAGCTCGCCAGTAAACGGCTCCATTCTTCCAGGCCCGGTTTCACGATGTGAACCGGGCTGTATCCACAGGGAGTATCCTTGCCAAAGCGCAATTACGGATTCGAGAAGCGGCAGAAGGAACTGACCAAGCAGCGCCAGAAGGAAGAGAAGAGACAGCGTAAGCTGGAGCGCTCGAAGGAACCCGAGGCCGAGAGCCTGGTGGAGAACGCCACATCAGAGGGCACGCTCCCCGAAGAGTAGCCAGTAGCCCAGGAGGCACAGGCTGCAAGAACATGTCACTCTCCTGGGTCCGCCGGAGTCCCCCGCGGAAGGCGGGGGTATCTCCTCGACCCTGCCGCCGGACTTGCTGGAACAGGTGCGCGGGCGGGTGCGATTGCTCGCCTTTCTCATGCTGATCGGGTTCGCGCTCGACCCGCTGCTCTTCTTCGGAGGCTGGGAAGTTGCGGTCTTCATCGAGCGGCCGCTTCCTGAAGCATTCTTTCGAGATAATCGTTTCTATTGGGGTGATGTCACTGTAGCTGCGGCGTCCGCCGCGCTGTGGTGGATCACGAGGACT
>DATFFX010000334.1:0-2491 GCA_035249825.1 Gemmatimonadales bacterium
CCCGGTCCAGTAGTCCCAGGATCAGGCTGCTGACGGTGGAATAGGGAATCTCTCGTTCCAGGTCATAGCACTGCACCCGGCTGATTGCAGCGCCTTCGAGCCCGGCTGCAGTGGTGAGCTTCTCGACCAGAGTAGTCTTGCCTACGCCGGAGTCGCCTAGTATCAGAGCATGGCCGGGTTGGCCGCTCCGAACAGCTTCCCATCGCTCATAGAGCACTCGGTATTCCGCTGCGCGCCCAATAAACGGACGCCCTCGCCACTGGTCTGTTGGCACGGTAGGGATGTTTGCCAGCGTAGTCCGTTCCCAGCCCCGGCGCCGTAACCGTACCGCCATTCCTTCCAGTAGATCCGAAGGAACGGCCTGGAGCTCCTCGGCCAGTTTGGTCCGCCAGCCCTCGAAGAACTCCAGCGCCGTCAATCGGTCGCCGGCGAACGCGCGTGCCTCCATCTTCGCTCTGATTGCCTCTTCGCTGAGCTCATCCAACGCCAGCATACGATCCGCAAGCCGTTCGATCTGGCGGGAATCTCCCGTGCGACGGCACCGATCGATGAGAATCACCAAGGCATCCTTGATCATCGGCAGCAGCCTGGCCTGTTGCCGGTCTTTCCAGTGGGTGAACTCGGATGAGTCGGCGATGTCAAACCCATCCAGGAATGCGGCGACCTCGAGTGGTCCCGTTACCTCCGTGCCCAGAACATCGCCCGCTTCCAGGCGCTCCAGGTCCAGGACCACGCGGTCCGGAGTAAGCCTCACATGGTCTCGGCTCGTCTCCAGGCCTCCCGGTCCGAGCCGCGGTCTCAAGATCGAAAGTGCGGTAGCTAACGAGTGCCGCGCCTCGGTAAGCGGTACCCTCGGCCAGAGCAGTTCCGCCAGGCGCTCACGCCGATGGGACCTGGCATCAACCGCGATGTAGATCAGCAGTGCCAGATGCTTTTTGGTGCGAAAGCGGATAGGCTCGCCATTGGGGGCGAGCAAGGAGGGCTGACCCAGGCAACGGAGATACCGTCGCGGTTCCACAGGGTCTCGCAGGTGTGAGAAGGGACTCTAGAGTATGCCGCTGAATAAACTCAGCGTCAACATGTTAGTCAGACCCGAGCTACAATGTTGATGATTTGTAACGGCGAGGTGTCCCAGCCGCCTACCGCGTCACCAATCACCTGCCGGTTGGGTTGTTGAGGCTCCCAGGCCCGGGTTATGCTCACACAGCACCCCGGCTACCACGATTGACCGCGACGATCTCGCGACAAGCCCAAGCGCATTCTTGACCTGGCGTAAGACGCTGGGATATAGGAGAGAAGGAGAAGGACGAAATGACACGAGCCCGACTTCAGCTGGCTCTGGCTGCGATAACCTCATTCGCCGCGCTCGGTTGCGGCGATAATATCTTGAGCGGAGCAGGCCCCGCCGACGAGCTCACCACGGACGTGGGGCAGACCCTGCGGGATGAAGTCGAGGCAAGTCTCAACGCCCTGACCCTGGGCAGCTCTCTGGATCCCATCGGCACCAGCCCGGCGCCCCCCGACGCGGCCTCGTTGGTGGCCGCGCCCTGTGTCAATCCGTCCTCGCCGGCCGACAGCGACGGTGATGGGATCCCGGACGACGCCACCTACATCTTCACCGCCCCTCCCTGCCGATTCGAGGGCTCGGGCGGCGGCACCCTGGAGATCGTCGGTACCCTTCGGATGCGTGACCCCGCCCCCACGGGTGCCGGCTTCGGCTATGACGCCACGCTGACCAATCTTCGCGCTCTTTTCATCGGCGCTGACGGCAAGACGATCCAGGACGTGCGACGGAACGGCACCCGTACCCTGAGCGGCACCGTGGGGAGTCTCTTACTGACGGACGACCTGCAGCTGCTCCGGGTTTTCCCGGGGCACTCGGACGCAGCCATAGACAAGAAGTGGAATCTGACCTTCACCCCGGCCACCCCGCTCCAGATCAATACGCCTCTGCCGAGCGGTACACTGGACATAGCGGGCACGATGGACTGGAGCCGGGACAACGAAAACTTCTCCCTGACCATCACTACTGCTGCTCCGCTCCAGTATGACGCGAGCTGCACCACCACTGGGCAGCGGATCCGGGCCGGGGAGCTGCACGCGGGCGGCACCTTCGGCGAGATGCCGGGAGCCGTACGGGTGACCTGGCGCGAGTGCGGCAGTGAGCCGAGATTCAGCTTCGAGGGCAGCGAATAGGCACCTGACAGAATCTCGTACACGGAGCAGCCGACATGACTGAATCAGCCACCACAGTCCGGCGCTGGACCTCGCCGGCGCCGCTTGCCGGCCTCCTGTTGCTACTCGCCGGCTGCGCGGGGGTAACCCCCATCGGCGAGCTGCTCGACAACTCCAGCCGCTACGATGGCAAGACGGTCCGGGTCGAGGGTGAGGTGCAGGAGGGAGCTGGCGCCCTCGGTGTCGGCGCCTACCAGCTGGAGGACAAGACCGGCAAGATCACCGTGGTGAGCGACCAGGGGAGCGCGCCCCGCCG
>DATFFX010000335.1:0-5860 GCA_035249825.1 Gemmatimonadales bacterium
GTCTGTGTCTTATCTATCGCGGTGAACGCTGAACTGTTGAGGTCTCGGGCAGGCTCCAACCGCGTGCCTCCGAAAACCAGGAACTTGGAACCTTCTCTGGTAACAACGCCCTGTTTGAGCAATTCCTCCTTGGTCCCGATAGCGTAGTAGACGGTATTCTTGTAGTTGATCAAGCTGGCGACTGATCCCCGCAGAGTGGTTCTCTCCTTGTCCAGAGTGTCCACCTGGCCAGCCAACAACGCAATTTGTGCCCGCTGCTCGGCAATGATGGCCTCGTTCTCCACCCGCTGCTGTTCGGCGGCCAATTTGAGGTCCTCGATAGTCTTCTTGTAGGTAGAGATTTGCGCCAGCAATCTCACGTTGCGGGTCTTGGCTGTCTTCGCGCGGGTTTCGGCGGCCTCCAGCTTGGCCTCGCTTTCATTCAGCCTCGAAATGACCTGCTGAATTCGGAGCAGCGTGGCTTTACGCTCCTCGTGATCCTGGCGCGCACCGGGCAAACCTCGGTCGCTCCCGCCCTCACTCCTGGCGACATTCCTGGCCTTGGCCAACTCGCTGTTCAAATCACTGACGAATTGAGTGGTCTCGAGCACTTCGGTGAGGAGGCTGTCTTTCTGCGCCTCGGCTGCGCGGGTCTCTGCCAGAGCCTTCTGAAGCTCGGCCTGCTGCCTGTTACATCCGATTGCTGCAAAAACCAGCATAACTATCAGCGCGGCCTGCTTCATATGAACCCTCCGCATCGGTGCAGGTGCGTGGTGGAGTGCACTTGAAGTTCACGCACTCGGTCCACTCCATTATCGGCGGAAGGGAGCAGATGCTTTACTCAGTCATCCTCGTGGTCATCGTCGTCATCCTCGTGCCCCCGTTTTTCTCCGTCTTTGTCGTTCGGGGCTGTTGCCGTCAGATCGAACGTCGCGCTGAGCTCCGGAGATGGGTCCTGGGCAACTCGTGCTTCAACGGTGTGGGTTCCAGCATCCGTTCCGAGCCGTACCTGGGCTGCCGCCAGGCCATCGCTATCGGTTGTCACGTCTGCAGGATCGAGCTCAGCCTCGGAAAGCTCACTCGTGAACCGAAAATTGACCGGGACGCCTGCGAGCGGCTGGGAATTGGCATCGGTGACCCGCACGACAAGCGGCTCATCCAGGCGACTACGGACCCTGCCTTCCTGACCATCTCCCGAGACCGCGCTGAGCTGGGCGGGGCCTCCTGGAGCGGGAACTTCGTCGGTGGGAAGATTGAGGTCAGCGCTGCAGGAGGCGATTACGCCTCCAATGATGACAGGCGTGAGCCAGTGACGAAGAGGATTCGGCATGGGCGATCCATCCTGCTGGGGCCACGTTATTTACATCGTTGAGATTACCCATGATACCGCGGCTGAGCGACTGGTGAAATGACCCAGGTCACACGCTCCGCGCATGCCGTCGGGTAACTCGGTCGATCACCCCCCGCGGCGTAACCCGAAGTAGCGTCACCAGAAGCTTGTAGCGGAGCCCGGGCACACAGACCACCGGCCCCCGAACCAGGCACTTCAGGGAAGCATCCACTACGCTGTCGGCAGACATCCACATCCAGGAAGGAATGTCCCGGACGTCGAGCTCCATGCGTTGATGGAACTCTGAGCGTGTGAAACCGGGGCAGAGCGCCTGGACCCGGACCCCGGTTCCGGTCAGTTCCGCGGCCAGGCCTTCGCTGAATGTTCTCAGATACGCCTTGGTAGCGCAGTAATTCACGTTGTAGGCGGAGAACAGAAACGAGGCAACGGAAGAGACGTTCACAATGCCACCGCGGCGATTGTTGAGCAGCACCGGCACAGCGGCCTGGCTCAGCCGCATCGGCGCCATGGTGTGAAGCCGTAGCATGGCCTCCTGCTGCGCCGGGCTCGCGCTGACGAGCGGGCCACGGGTTCCAAATCCGGCATTGTTGATCAGCAACGTGAGCTGCGGGGACTGCATTATCCTGGCGATGAGGAGGCTCACATCGGTGTCAATGGTGAGATCGGCGGGAAATGCCTCGATCTCGACGCCGTGGCGGTCCTCCAGCTCCTGTTTCAGTGCTTCCAGACGAACCCGGTCGCGTGCTACTACCAGCAGATCGTACTTCCGGGCTGCGAGCCGCTCACAGAAGACCCGTCCGATTCCGGCCGAGGCACCGGTCACAATCGCCAGTGGCGGACGAACCTCTGTCACTGTTGCAGTCCGCTTCGAGCGGCAGGCTCCATCGGCCGTTCACCGGCAGGGTCGGCGGACATGGATGACAACGTTCGCAATCGGCGAGCAGCCTCCAGAAGTATGTCATCGGTCTTGCAGAAGACGAAGCGAACCAGGGATCCCCCGCCACCGCCCTCGCGGAAGAAGCTGGAGCCTGGAACTGGCGTCACTCCAACCTCGCGTGACAGCCAGACGGCAAACTCGGTGTCGGAGAGCGCTGCGCTGGAGCCGCTGGGCTGCGAAAGAGCCGAAAAGTCAGCGAGAATGTAGTAGGCCCCCTCAGGAGAGCTACAAGTGAATCCCGAGTCTAGCAGGGCCCGATGGAGTAAATCGCGGCGCGCACGATACCCGGTTGCCAGCTGTTCGTAGAAAGGGCGATCGAGGCCA
The DNA here is from genome assembly GCA_035249825.1 of Gemmatimonadales bacterium. Classification (GTDB taxonomy): domain Bacteria; phylum Gemmatimonadota; class Gemmatimonadetes; order Gemmatimonadales; family GWC2-71-9; genus CAVVWJ01. The sequence goes on from DATFFX010000335.1 coordinate 2,592, forward strand.
TCGAGCGCCGCAGCGACTCCTTCCTGGAGCGGAGCGGGTGCGCCCACGGTGAGGAAATCGTGGACTTTCCGGATAGCGTCGGTAAGGCGGGCTGGAGCGAGAATCCATCCGATCCGCCAACCCGTCACGCTGAAGGTTTTCGAAGCACCACTGATGGTTACCGTATGATCCCGCATTCCGGGCAAAGTGGCGAGAGGGATGTGCTCGCCCTCGAACCAGATGTGCTCATATATCTCATCGGTGACCGCCAGGACATCGTGCCGGAGACACAAATCGCGGATTGTCTCCAGCTCGGCACGACGCAGCACCCGTCCAGCAGGATTGCTTGGAGTGTTGACGATGATGGCCCGGGTTTTGGGTGAAAAGGCCTGCGCCAGCCGCTCGGGGTCGAGCATCTGGCCTGACTGAAGAGGCACGTAGACCGGTTTGGCGTCGGCCAGAATCGAATCCGGCCCGTAGTTTTCGTAGAAGGGCTCGAAGACGATCACCTCGTCACCCGGGTTCACCACCGCCAACAGTGTGGCGATCATCGCTTCAGTAGCGCCGCAGGTTACGGTGATCTCCCGCTCGGGATCGACCTCGAGACCGTACCATGCCTGATATTTTCGAGCCAGAGCCTCTCGAAGCCGTTGAGCCCCCCAGGTAATGGCGTATTGATTGATGTCTTCGTGGATCGCCCGAGCCGCCGCCTCCTTGAGCATCTCAGGCGCGGCAAAGTTGGGAAAGCCCTGGGCGAGGTTGATCGAGCGATACTCTCGCGCCAGCCGGGTCATTCCGCGAATGACCGACTCACGGAATCCATGAGTACGGCGGGCAGTGTTCAAGCCTCACTCCTCAGGACAATTTCAGTGCAGGGATAATTGTGAAGAGTACACACAGTACGGAGCCCGCGAAACCGAGTGCGGACCTCTCGATCGTGGACCTGCACAGCCACCTGGTGCCCGGTGTGGACGACGGAACTGCGACTATCGCTGAGTCGTGTGGCGCGTTATCCGACCTGTACGCCCAGGGCGTGCGTGAGATCGTAACGACACCGCACCTGCTGCTCCCCCATCTGGGCTCTGACCTCGCGCTCGAGCGGGAGCTCGAGCGGCATCGGCGCTCCTTCGTGGAACTGATCGCCGCCTGCGAGGGCCGTGACGACTTGCCGCGGGTGCAGCTGGGTCAGGAAATCTGGGCGCCCGATGCCGCGACCATTCGCCGGGTTACTGGGCGGTCCGACATTGGGCTGGCCGGCAGCCGATTTCTCCTGGTCGAATTCGGTTTTGAGCTGCAGGGGAGCCACAATGACGTGGTCCGCGCGATTCAGGATACGGGACGTCAAGCCGTCATTGCCCATCCCGAGCGCTATCATTACCTGCCGGGCCATGATCCGCTGGAAGTGATGCGCACCTGGCAGGAACTTGGGGCACTGCTGCAGGTGAACGTGGGAAGCTTGACCGGCCACTATAAACGCTCGAGCCCTCAATCCGAGCAGCTGGCGTGGAAGCTGATCGACAAGGGAATGCTGGACCTGCTGTCCAGCGATCATCATGGTCCGCGCCGTCAGGGCGTATCGCCGCGCGAAGCGCTCGATGCACTCATCGCCCGCGGTCAGTTCGTGCTGGCCGAGCGGGCGATGGTAGAAGTTCCAGGTCTGATCGCGCGGAATGAGTCGGTGGGCTCACGTCTCCCGCGGTAGGGTGCTCGTGCCTATGGCCTGCAACAGCAGGCCAGTCGGTCCCAATGACGTAGCGCCACCCGCTGTAACTGCGGCGTCGATCTGACCCATGATCCTGCGACGAAGCGCAGCGTATGCCTGGGTAGCGGCAGGATCCTCGAACGCGATCGCAGTGCCCCTCACCTTGTAAGCTCCCGCTTCTGAATCCAGAACACCGAGGATGCTGTCTATCCCCGCCAGAAGCAAGCCGCTGAGAAGCTCCAGGCTCGGGTCTTCCTTGCGACGAGGCCGGGACGACCATTGCTTCAAGTCCCTGGCGGTCCACTTGTGCCGCTTGGCCAGGAGTGTCGCGCTGCGTTGGAATGCCTGATCTATTTTCGTCTGCTGCTGCCGGTATACTCGAATGAAGTTCGCGGCCCCCGCCAGGCTGAGCCGTGTGTCCGTCACGCCTCCGCCCGGGGTGAGCCGAGCCGGACCGAACAGATGTTGAAGCCGCGCTACGCGGATACCGCTCTCAAGACGGCTGTACGCCTCGTTACTCGCCGCTTCATAACGGCTGAGAAGAGCCTCCACAGACGACGCTTTCACCGTGGTCTTGGCGGACTCTTCAGGAGCCAGTGCGGCCCGCAATGCTTTCGTTCGAAGTTTCGGAGCTCGAGGCAGGGCCGCTGCCACCTCGGGAAGCGGAAGCGCAACTTCGGCTGTGGCTGGAGCAGCCGGGGGAGTTTCGACCGGGTCTGGAGTAACCGGCGGGATGATCGGCCACGCCGTCGTGGTGCTTGCGAGCGACACCATCTCCGTACCGTCATAATCGCTCGGGATCCCCTTGATCGGCTGGTTCGGAGAAATCTCCACCATGGAAGGCGTTCTCTTCGCTACAGTCTCCAGCACCACCGGTTTCCGCGCGCCGGCCCATGGCGGACGGGGACCGGAGAACGCGAGCTGAATCCCGAGAATGAGCAGTAAACCAGCGAGGCCCAATCCAGTCGGTCCTTTCCACCGCTGATGAGCACCACCATTTACATCTGGGCCCTCGGCGGAGGACCTGTCCGCGGGCTGACCGGACAAGCCGGTGGGTAGCAGGCTCCACGCCTTACGAGGCGGACGTGCCGGCTCACTCTGGGCGGTCACAATCGCTTTGTACTGGGGATGCAGTGTAATGGAGATCCACTTTGCCGTGGCTCGATGATAGATGCGGGACCGCGAATCCACATTACCATCGCGGATTGCTATGGCAAGCTCGTCACCGGTGCGGTAGAGCTCTTCCTTGCCTGGTTTGAGTTCCACGAGATACATGGGTCACACTCGATTGTCTGAGCCCTTGCGCGATTCCGGCTGAGCCCTGGGATAGGAGGTTCTGTCGCGGTTTTGATGAGCCAAATCCGTGCTTATGGCGCCTGTATGGTGGTGGGCGGTATTGCCTCGCCCGTAATACTGCCCCTAAAGTGAGTCTGGGCTGGTACTTAGCCGTGTTCTTTGCAAGCAACGAGCCGCAGGAAGAGCAGACCAGACGGCCGATCGGCGGCAGCGGCAAGGCACGAAATGCGGTGCGTTTTTCGACCCCCGGTGGTGTAATGCAAGATGTTTCGCTACTCCTCCGGGTTGATTA
>DATFFX010000336.1:0-4029 GCA_035249825.1 Gemmatimonadales bacterium
GGGAGGTGGAGCATTCGCTGAAGTGTTGGATAACGGGGAGATTGCAGTGGGAGATCCGGTGGAGTGGAGCGAGGACGCCTGACCGGGTCACTCCCGGATCGACGAAACCGGAGCCAGGAGCCAGGAGGGTAGCATGCGACCCTCCCGAATCCTGGCTTCTCTGGGTTAGGCCTTGACCTTGTTGGTCCTGGCCCTCACGAAGGCATGATTCAGAGTCGGAAGCGTGGTGTGATTGGACGCGCGACGGAACAGCTCGTCCGCCCTGGCCTGATCGCCCTTTCCCTTATACGCCTTTCCCATCCGGTACAGCACATAGGGATCCTGCTGATTGGCTTTGCCCAGGTGGGCAATGGCCCGGTCGAACTGCTTCTCCTTCAGCGCGATTGTGCCGGCCAGCTCATGCGCCTGACGGATTTCGGCGGCGTTGTTCTTTGCAGTGGCGCCTTGCATGAAGGTCTCGGCGTGCTTCCGCGCTCCGGCGAGATCCTGGGAATGAACGGCCACGCGTCCGAGGTTGTAATGATGCACCAGTTTGGCGTCCTCTTTGACTTCCTGGGGCAGATCGGAGTCGAGCTGGAGCCGTAACGCCTTCTCGTACTGCTTGCGTGCCTCCTCCGGCTTTCCCGCCTCGAGCAGGACGTCGCCCATGGCCACCGCGTCACCGGACATCGCCGCAGCATCGTTGATCTTCTCGGCTAAGGCATACTGCTTTTTCAGCTCTTCCAGCGCCTCGTCGAACTTACCTTCGTCGGCATAGGCTATGGCGGTGGCAAAGAGGGCATTCCGCCGGTCGGCATCGTTGCGGGCAACCCGGGTGAGCTTGCCGGCCTCTGCTCGCGCTGCATCGTGCTTCCGCTGGTAAGTGAGATTGCTTGCGATGCCAACATAGGATGGGGAGAAGTTGGCATCGGTTGCCAGCGCTTTGCGATACATGGCGACCGATTCGTCGAAACGCCCCATGCGCATCAGTAGTTCGGCATACGAATCATACGGATTGGGATCATTGGGAATGAGGTCGATGTATTTCTTGAACGCCTTTTCCGCGTCGTCATAGCGTTCCACCTGCCGGTAGGCGTAGCCCAGGAGGTTGTACGCCGGGGCAAAATCGGGAGCTATCTCCACCGATTTCTGATACTCCCGGAGCGCCTTGGGATAATCCTGCTGACCGAAGTAGGTGTTGCCCAGGAGAAAGTGCGCCCGCTCATCCTGGGGATACGCCTCCACCAGCTGCTCGTAGTACCTCCGCTGCTTGTCGGTATCCGCATTGGCCCCGGCCTGCAGTCCCAGAATCATCAGCCGCTCGCCTTCTGACGCCTTGTCAGACAGACTGACGGCCTGGTTCAGATGGCTGAAGAATTCCTTTGCCGTGGGCGAGTTGAGCGCCAGACTGTAATGGCCCAACGCAAAGTTCGGATCCTTGGCGACGGCCCGCTGGAGGACCTCCCGCGAATCGTGAGCCCGAAGATTCTCCCCCAGCGCCCGGCCCTTGATGTATTCCTGCCTGGCTTCGGTCACCTCAGTGGTGACCGGGATCTTGACCACGCCGGCTCCGGCACGATCCTGTGCGAGCATTGACCCGGCGTTGGCAGCCAGGGTCAGGGCCAGGCCACAGACCTGTACGGGCGACACCGCCCATCGTTGCGACATGGAACCCTCCAGAGATATGGGGACCAACGAGAGTGGGGATCGGACGAGAGCCGCCGGGAGCGGAGCGCCGCATCGACCCCTTATGAGGCTGTACTGTTGGGCCCGGGCAAAAGATTCAGGCCCCGTTTCCGGCTGCATCGGCTTTGGTTCTCTAATACCTTCCTGCCATGTCCGACCTCCTGGCAGCCCGCTCGCAGATGGCCGTCTCCCTGGCCTTCCACATCATCTTTGCAGTCGTGGGCATCGGAATGCCGGTGCTCATGGTCATTGCCGAACGACGCTGGCAGAAGACCGGCGACGCGATTCACCTCGATCTGGCCAGGCGCTGGTCCAAAGGCACCGCGATTCTGTTTGCCGTGGGTGCGGTGTCCGGGACCGTGCTCTCGTTTGAGCTCGGGCTTCTCTGGCCGGGCTTTATGGAGCTGGCCGGGGGAATCATCGGAATGCCCTTCTCACTGGAGGGATTTGCGTTCTTCACCGAAGCCATCTTTCTCGGCGTCTATCTCTACGGCTGGGACCGGATCTCTCCCCGCGCTCACCTTTGGTCCGGCGTAGCCGTAGCCGTGAGCGGTGCTGCTTCAGGCATCTTTGTGGTAACGGCGAATTCCTGGATGAACTCACCCACCGGGTTCGACCTGGTAGATGGCCGCCCGGTCAACATCGACCCGATTGCCGCGATGCTGAATCCGATGGCATTCCAGCAGACGCTGCACATGACACTCGCCGCCTACGCCGCCACCGGATTTGCGGTAGCTGGGATCCACGCCTTCCTGCTGCTGTTCGACCGGGCCAACGCATTCCACCGCCGAGCTCTGAGTGCGGCTCTGATTCTCGGGGTGCCGGCAGCGGTCCTGCAGCCGATTTCGGGCGATATCAGCGCCCGTTCCGTGGCAGCGCGCCAGCCGGTGAAGCTCGCGGCCATGGAGGCCCACTTCGAGACCACCGCGGGCGCCCCTCTCTCCATCGGGGGATTGCCTGACATGGCCACGGGCCAAACCCGTTATGCCATCAAGATTCCTTACGGGCTCTCGCTGCTCGCCTTCCACGATCCGAATGCAGTCGTCCGAGGGCTGCAGGACTTCCCCCGCGAGGATTGGCCGAACGTCACGATCGTCCACATTGCGTTTCAGATCATGGTTGCGCTGGGGACGTATCTCGCGCTGCTGTCGGTATGGATCGCGTGGCGGGCGTTTCGCAGGAAGGACCTCTGCTCCAGCCCATGGCTGCTCCGGGCTATCGCGCTCGCGGCACCGATGGGCTTCATTGCCATCGAGGCCGGGTGGACAGTCACCGAGGTTGGCCGGCAGCCCTGGGTCATTCAGGGGGTGCTGCGCACCGCTGATGCCGTAACCCCCATGCCCGGGCTCGTGGTGCCGTTCCTGCTCTTTACGCTGCTCTACTGCTTCCTGGGGGTCATCGTGGTGTGGCTCCTCTACCGCCAGATCATCCGCAGTCCCAAGTCGAGCGAGTGGAGCCGGATATACTCCCCTGTCTCAGCCCGCCATGCCTGAGGGTGGCCTTCCCGACCTGCTGGCAGCCATCCTGGCGCTCTCCCTCAACGCCTACGTGTTGTTCGGGGGAGCCGATTTTGGCGGCGGCGTATGGGACCTCCTTGCGTCCGGACCCCGCCGCAACCGGCAGCGCGAAGTGATCGCCCATGCGATCGGTCCTATCTGGGAAGCGAATCATGTCTGGCTGATTCTCGCAATCGTGCTCACATTCTCCTGCTTTCCGCCGGTGTACGCCCGGTTGGGAACCGTCCTGCATATTCCGCTCACCCTCATGCTCGTTGGGATCGTGCTTCGAGGCTCGGCCTTCACCTTTCGCACCTACGACAGCCAGCACGATGCGGCTCAGCGGCGGTGGGGCCGGATGTTCGCCAGCGCAAGCGTCATTACGCCGATCCTCCTGGGTGTATCGATTGGTGCGGTAGCTTCAGGCCGAGTGGGGCGGACCCTGGAGGGAACATTCACTGAGCGATTCGTGGCGCCCTGGCTGACGCCGTTTGCGCTTAGTGTGGGCCTGCTGGCCCTGGCGCTCTTCGCGTTTCTGGCCGCGGTGTTCCTGACTCTGGAGAGTAAGGATCGGGATCTGTGCGAGGATTTCCGCCGGCGAGCACTCGGCTCCGGCCTTGCGGTCTTCGTTGCGTCGGCGCTGGTCCTCCTCCTCTCGTCGGAAGCCGCTCCGCTGGTCCGCAGGGGGCTCATTCATTCGCCGTGGGCGCTGCCACTTCATCTGGCTACGGGAATCAGTGCGATTGCGGTGCTCGCGGCGCTGTGGTATCGGCGGTACCGGCTGGCCCGGCTGGGGGTGGGGCTCCAGGTCTCGCTGATCTTCTGGGGCTGGCCGCTCGCGCAGTACCCTTTTCTTCTTCCTCCCGAC
>DATFFX010000337.1:0-3669 GCA_035249825.1 Gemmatimonadales bacterium
TGGCTTCCTCATACTCGGGGCGGCAGCGTCCCCGATCGTGATCTTCGAGACGTAACAGGACCTGGCCGTTCAACCCCCGTGCTATTCCCCAGACGTGGATGGCGTTGGCCACGTGCCCCAGGTGGAGATAACCGGTCGGGCTCGGAGCAAAGCGGGTAAGAGGCCGCCGCGGGAGAGTGTTCAGGCGTCTTCAACCCGGCTCAGGATGCCAGACCACGATCGGTCGCGAGGCTGGCCGCCCCGGAACTCGAAATGCTCGTCAACCAGAATTCGCCGGGTAAATTCCCAGGCAGGCTGGTCCTGAAGCCGATACCGCAACACCAGCGGGACCAATTGAGAGGCAATCATCCACACTCCGATGTCGAGGCCTGGATATAGACTGGCCCACTCCGGCCGAAGTCGAGCTTCTCGCACTGCCATTACAGGTCCTGTCGCGGGGTTCGCGCCGCTGCCCGGAAGCACCGGAGCGGTCGCGAGCGTCTGCCGATCATGTTCGGAGTCGTGATGGACTGTTGCTAGGACGTATGTCACACGGAAGAACGCCTTACATTCAAGCGCAATGCCAATCGCCGAAGTTACGGTTGAGAGCCTGGGGGATCTGATCGACAAAGTTACCCCCACCGAGCCGGACCCGAGGACGGGACGCCGCCGGGACAGCGGTGTGTACCGGGGGGATGGTGATGCCAGCTGGCCGCTACTTACCAGCCTGGACAAGCTTGGGGGTATTGGAACTCCCCACTCCAAGGTCGACCTGGAGGAGCATATCCTCCGGAATTTCATCCGGTATTCGCGCCCGTATTTTACCAGCCCGCCTATCAATGAATGGGAGATACTGGTCGCGGCTCAGCATCACGGCTTACCCACACGGCTGCTGGACTGGACCTACTCTCCCCTGGTCGCGGCTCATTTCGCCACTGTTTCGGGGCGCCGGGATTCCGATCGCGTCGTCTGGCGGCTGGATTGGAAGAGTGTTCACCGATTCTTCGGGCTGTCTGAGCTGGCGCTCCTGATCGAGGACCTGGAAGGGATTCTGGACGGGGAGCAATCCATGACGCCCTGGGTGCTTTTCTCGGAGGAGGCGGGGGGAAAAGAGTTTGCCTGTATGTTCGAGCCACCCTCACTCAACTCACGCATCGTGGCGCAGTCATCCACGTTCACCTTGTGCTCGGACAAGCGGCTGCCGTTTGACCGTTTTCTCGAGGAACACGGCCTGGACGCGGCGCTCACGAAGTTCATTATTCCGGCAGGAGAGGCCGCTCGCTTTCGCGACCAGCTCGATCTGGTCAGCGTGGACGAGCGGCGGCTCTTTCCCGATCTGGATGGCGTGGCGGCAGAGATGAAGCGGTACTACTCCTGAAGCGAGCTACTGCAGCCCACCGGCGCCGGCAACGCGCCTCTTTCCGGCAATCCGCGCCTCGGCCCGATCACTGTCACCGCGCGCCAGCAGGATCTCGAATCGATCGACCGGAGCGTGGACATTCCTCAGCTCGACGAAGTCGCCCGGCTGCCAGCTGGCGGCTACCGGTCGCTGCGGCATTCTGATCTCCCAAACACTACCATCTTCGAGAGTTACGAAACTGCCACCGTCGGCCACTTCGGTGACGGTCAGACCGAGTGGGAGGTCGATGTTATGGCAGTTCCAGGTGCAGCCGGCGAGAGCCGAGCTGGCTTGAGCCGTTGCGGAGCCGGACCACAGCAGGGTGAGCACCAGCACGAGCGCCGGAACCAATCTCAGCATCTTCAAGGGGATACCCTCGCGAGGTTGTTCCTGTAGTTTACACCCGAAATTACGGGTCCGCAGTGATCTGGAACGCGCCTGCCTTTGGCTGAGCGCTTCCAAAGAGGGCCGACCCCGACTACCTATGTGTAGAGTAAAAACCTCAATTCAGGGCCCAGGAGACCAAAAGATTGTGAACCGCAGGGGACCAAAGGTGAAGCTTGCCCGCCAGCTGGGCATTGCGCTCACCCCGAAGGCAGCGAAAGTGATGGAGAACCGGCCGAACCCGCCAGGGCAGCATGGTGCGACCCCGAGGCGTAAAATCAGCGGCTACAAGAAGCAACTGATCGAGAAGCAGCGGCTGCGGGCCCAGTATAACGTCAGCGAACGGCAGATGGAGAACTCGTTCGTGGAGGCCACCCGGCAGAGCGGCAATACTGGCGTGCGCCTGCTTCAGCTTCTAGAGATGCGGCTGGACGCGGTGGTGCTCAGGGGGGGGTTCGTACGTACCATCTACGCGGCACGCCAAGCCGTCACCCACGGCCACATTCAGGTAAATGGCCGGAAGGTGGACCGGCCCTCGCGTCGCCTGAAGCCTGGCGAGGTGGTGTCGATTGCGCCCAGGAGCCGGGATCTGATCGCCTTCACCGCTCCGCTGGAGGTGGCGCACCCGCCGGCCTATCTGGAGCTCGACCGTGACGCGAAAAGCGTTCGGGTCCGGGAGCTGCCGGAACGGGAGCAAATCCCCGTGCAGTGCGAGACCTCCCTGGTGATCGAGTACTATTCGCGCTGAGATGGCCAAGAGGGTGTAGCAGGACGGGCCTCCATATGGAGGCCCGTTTTTGATGGGTCAGATGGTCGGCCGGTGTTGCAGAACCTAGCGGTTATTCCCCACACTCTCCGAGGAGTCTCGTGACTCACAAGGTGGTCGCGCACTTTGTCGACGGACGAGTCGTGAAAGGTGTCAGCCACGACATCAACCCGAAGCGGCCCTTCTGTCACATTCGGACGGACCAGAACGGAACGGTCTCGGTCAGACTCAGCGACCTCAAGGCTCTCTTCTTCGTGAAGGATCTTGCCGGCGATCCCAAACGCCAGGAGGGTCGCGTGTTGGAGACCAGGGACCCGCGTGCGCGCGGCGCACATGCCATCGAGGTCGAGTTCGGAGATGGGGAGCGGGTGGTCGGGCTGACTGTCGCATACCCGCCCGCAGGGCCATTCTTCTTTGTGCTGCCGGTAGATGGGCGGAGCAACAACGTTCGAATCATGGTGAATCAAGCCGCGGTCGTACGGATGGCGAGTGAGCGTTGAAGCAATCAGGGCCTCCGAGATGGAGGCCCTGATGTTTGGCAGGATTACGTGAACTGTTTCAGCTCCTGCAGGTCCTCGTCGAGCGATTCTGAGCCTTGGCTCGGAGAATCTTCATCGCATCCCTCACCGCAGTGGTGGCCAGGTAGGTCTGTTCGCCGTCCCACTCCCAGCTGATGAACGCACAGGGATAGGAGCTGCTCAGCAGCGCCGATCCCGCGGTCTTGATCTGAGATGCGGTCAGCCGCGAGCCGAAGTTACCCTTGGCGACATTGAGCCCTACAACGAGAGACAATCCTTTCTTCTTTGCATCCGCCACGTTCCGGGTAGTGAAGGCGAGTGGGTCACCTTTGCGTGCGACCCACTGAGCCCAGGCCCCGTCGAGATATATAAAGGTCCCTGACCAGGTGGCCAAATAGCTCGCCTCGGCGCGCACGACCGTGGGCAAATTGGGCCAGAGTTGCTTGCTGTACTTGGCCATCGCTTCCACAGTAGAGGGAGGGACCGGCGTGCCGCCCCAGTTACTTGGATCGTTGGGTTCGTCCATCAGGTAATGGGCGACGATGGTGCCGTCAGTGATATAGGAGTTGAAGTCGATACTCCGGAACATCTCGAGCCGGTTTTTCCACTTGCTCATGCTGAAG
>DATFFX010000338.1:0-5171 GCA_035249825.1 Gemmatimonadales bacterium
GGATCGACTGGGATCGATCGACCCGGCGGTCGTGGCGTTTACCAACACCGCCGGATCGACTGGGATCGATCGACCCGGCGGTCGTGGCGTTTACCAACACCGCTTTCGGAGGAGCTCTCCAGGGAGACTTCGGGCCGATCAGCCGCACCAATGACGCCAACGCCTTGCTGGGCAAGCTGGACTTCCGCCTGGGCGCCAAGCATAACGCCACACTCAAGTACAACTACACCAACTCCCGGCAGGTGAATGGCACTTTCGATGTCGATTTCTGGGGACGGAGCGCCAACGCGCTGGAGCGGGATTTCTCCCACGCCATCAACGGCGGTCTGACGTCGGCTCTCTCCTCATCGCTGTCGAACGAGTTCCGCTTCCAGTGGGCGCGCGAGGAGCGGCCCCGGGCGTACGAAGGGCCGATCAACCCTGCCACCAGCCGTCCCTTCCCGGACACGGATATCGGATTTCTCAACGCCGAAGGGTTCAACGGGTACCGCATAGGGATGCCTTACTTCATCCCCGTGGATGCATACGACTACCGGTTCCAGGTGCTCGATAACGTTTCGGTCGTGAGTGGAAACCACTTGTTCAAGCTTGGGGCGGAGTGGAACCGTACAGGTGTGAACCAGACCTTCCGCGGCTTCGGCAACGGGCGCATGATATTCACATCGGTGCCCGGGTTCCTGAACTATGTGGCCCACGGACCGGGCTATGTGGAGTGCGCTGACAACGTCACACAGGAATTCGCCGACACCAGTCACACCGGGATCTGCCCCGACCCTGACAACCAGCACATTGTAGGGCCTGTCGCCCTGTACCTCCAGCAGGCCGGTATCGGCGGACTCACGGTAGATGAGGCCGGGACCCAGACCATCATCCAGCATGAGCTGGCACTCTTCCTCCAGGACAGCTGGAAGCCGACGCCGAAGCTCACCATGAATTACGGGCTGCGCTGGGAAGCGCAAATCCAGCCCGACCTCATCACGCCGATTCCTGACCTGTTCTATGCCCCGTTCATCGGCCAGACGGTCACCAACGCCACGGGGACATACGAATTTCCCGGTGATGGGACGATTCCCAGCGATTACTCGATGTTCCAGCCGCGCCTCGGTATTGCCTATGATGTCAGGGGAGACGGCAGATCTGTCATCCGGGGCAATGCCGGGATCTACTACGCCCGGATCCCCGGGCTGAATCTGGCTAGCAGCCGGAGCACCGACGGCTCGCGGGGGCAGTCGATCTTCCGAAGCAGTGATACCCCCTTCCTGGGACTACCTCCGGTATACGGCGAGCTGCTCCCAACGCCTGCTGGAGGCCCGTTCCAACCTGGCGTTACTGTATTTGACAAGGATTTTCAGAACCCGCGTACGATCACGGCCACCGTGGGGTACGACCAGGAGGTGGCTGCAGGACTGGTGGCAGGGATCAGCTTCACCCATGCACGGACCGATCACCTGACCCGGTTCTTCAACGCCAATGATCCGGTGTTCGGCAATGGTGTGGACCAGGGGCCATGGTCGACCGGGCTGGCGGGGGGGAACGGCATCGGAGCGCTCACGGTGGTGCAGAGCACGGCCAAGTCACGCTATAACGGGATCACTGCCGAGCTACGGAAGTCCGCCGGCGAGCGGCTCCAGTTTCAGGTGAACTACACGCTGTCGTTCGACAAGTCCGATGATGACAACGAGCGCGATCCCTTCACCTTCCGGTATGCCCGCGCCGATTCCCTGGAGAAGGAGTACAATTGGAGCGACCGGGACCAACGCCACCGGGTGAACGCCTGGGTGCTGGCAGTCCTGCCCGGCGAGATCTATCTGAACAACCGGGTGAGCGCCTACTCTGCGCAGCCGGCCTCGGAGGTATGTGGCGCGGGGAACGTCGGCACAGGGCAACGAGCGAGCCAGCCCGCGCAGCGCATCTGCCCGGATGGCCACGTGCTCCAGCGGAACACAATCCGGCGGGACAACGCCTACTTCTCCTGGGACCTTCGGGTATCGAAGCCAATCTCGTTCGGACGAGGTACGGTGGAAGCCATCGTCGAGGTGTTTAACCTCACCAACAGCGACAACTTCAAGGATCCATCCTCGACCGGGACATTCTTCAACTTCGACGGGACTATTCGCAGCGGCCTGGGTGAGCCACGCCAGGTGCAGGCTGGGCTACGCTACATCTTCTGAGACCGGGCGGGCGAAGTCCCGCCTGAACTTGCGGGCGGTGCCATCGGGAAAACGGACCACCAGCGTGGCCTCGTCGATCTCCTCGATACGGCCGGTCCCGTGCCTGGGAAGACTGACTTCATCGCCGACGTTGAGCCGGAGCTCAGCGTCGGCCACGCTTTTCCGGCCATTCTCCTCCACCTTCCGTTCTTCGACCGGCCGTTCAGCCAGCTGTGCCAAACCCCGCCGGCAGTTATCGCACACGCCACAAAGCTCTTCGACCATGGGTTCCTGGAAGTAGTCGTGCAGCACGCGCCAGCGGCATAGCGCCGACCGGGCGTAGGCCTCCACCCGCTCGAGCTTTTCGTGATCCCGCTCGCTCCTTTCCTTCCATTCCCGGGCTAGCTCCACGAGCCGCTCTCCCGAGACGTCCTCTTTCGCCAGAGACCACTTTCCCGCACGGCGCTCCTGGACCACGCCGGCTTCCTTCAGCACGGAAAGAGCGACCCGCGTCTTGGTTCTGGCCACGCCCGGTACTCGCACCTGAAGATCACGGGTGGAGACTGCGGAGCTCCCGCTGCCGGAATCCACCAGAGCAGCGTACACAGCCGAGAGCTGGTCAGCCGTGGGATATCGTCCGCCCAGCATGAACAGCTGAGTGCGCCGGTCCCGCCTATCGTACAGCAGAACACCCCAGGCTTCCTCGCCGTCTCTGCCCGCCCTGCCGGCTTCCTGATAGTAGGATTCCAACGATCCCGGCAGGTCGTAATGGATGACGAATCGTATGTCCGGGCGGTCGATTCCCATTCCAAAGGCGTTGGTAGCCACAATCGCTTCCAGTTCACCTGCCATGAACCGGTCCTGGGCTTCCTTGCGTCGAGAACGGTTGAGTCTGCCGTGATAACTCAGTAGCTCATAGCCCTCACCTTGAAGAAACGAGGTAACCTCCTCAACGTGCTTTACCGTGGCTGCGTAGATGATTCCGTCACCCTGGATTTCCTCCAGCAGGCGCAGTAGTTCGCCCTGCTTCTCCGCGTCACCGCTGACGTGCTCCACCTCGAACCAGAGGTTCGGCCGGTAAATACCGGTGTTGACCACCCGCATGGCCGGACGGCCAAGCTGTCGCTTGATATCCGCCACCACGTTGGCCGTGGCGGTAGCGGTGAGGGCCAGCACCGGAGGGTTGCCCAGCTCCTTCAGGGCTGCCTGCAGGGCCAGATACGCGGGGCGGAAATCATGCCCCCACTGCGAGATGCAGTGCGCCTCGTCGATGACTACAAAATCGATGGTGGCGTCGCGCAGCGTTCCGAGAAACTGTGAATCCGTCAGCCGCTCGGGCGTGGTGAACACGAACTCGCTACTCTCCTGCTCGATCTCATCGAGAGTGGTCTCCTGCTCGGCAGCCGGAACTGCGCTGTTGAGCTGGAGTGCGTCCAGGCCGTGGTCCTGCAGCTTGTCCACCTGGTCTTTCATGAGCGAGATCAAGGGGGAGACAATGACCGTAGTGCCCTCCAGGTGCAGCGCGGGAAGCTGGTAGCACAAGGACTTTCCTGCCCCGGTCGGCATGATAGCCAGCGTATCACGGCGATTCAGCACCGCATGAATCACCTCATCCTGTCCCTGCCGCAGTTGATCGATCCCAAAGGTGCGGCGCAACGAGTGGTGAACCGCCGTCATCCTCTCACCTGACGGTCGCTTCTTGCTCTTCGGCATACCTGTTTCCGATTAGATGGAATGAACCTGGGATCGCAAAATGTCGCGCTCGGGTCGAGGGTGGTGTGATGTGTCTCACTCCGGGTGACTTCGGTCACATCCTCCCGCGCCAGGGCGAGCGTATCAAAGATGCTGGCCAGGACGTGCATGCCCCTGCTGCGGAGCTCACATTTGACATGGCTATCCCGCACCTCCTCCCGATTTCCGAGCGACGTTCTGCCGCGCGCCGGGCACCTGCCGTGAGCCCGATGTCGGGGCGAGCCAGCGTGCAACCCTGGAGTAGTCGCCTACCTGACGACCAGTGGCAGGTTTATCAGCGTGTCATCCAGGAGGCGCGGCGTGCCGGCGTGGGCTTTGCCTTCGGGGGCGCCTTCGCGACGGCTGTCTACACCGGCGAGTTACGCAACACCAAGGACTTCGACTTCTACATCCTGCCGGCCGACCGCGACGCCATGACGCAGGCTATCAGTGACGCCGGATTGACCGACTATTTCGAACGCTTGCCGTATGATCGATCCTGGATCTATCGCGCCAGCGAGGGCGACGTGCTCGTTGATGCGATCTGGGCCATGGCCAACCAGCGGGCGGTGGTCGATCCACTCTGGCTCAGCCGGGGGCCTCTGGTTGACATACGCGGTGAGCAGCTCCGCGCGATCCCCATCGAAGAGCTGATTTGGAGCAAGCTGTACGTGCTTCAGCGTGAACGCACCGACTGGGGGGACGTCCTGAACCTGATCGCGGCTCAAGCCGATTTCATCGACTGGGATCACCTGTTGGGCCGCCTTGCCACGGACGCACCGCTGCTGACGGCCGCGCTGGCGGTATTCGCCTGGCTCGATCCCCATCGGGCGCGGAGCATTCCCGAGTCAGTGTGGCACCGGCTGGGCCTGGTGCCGACCCAGCCGGACGACTCCCCCGGCGCCACCTCCCGTGCCAGCCTCATCGATACCCGGCCCTGGTTTCGCGCGTCTACCCGCTGAGCTGACGTGATTATCGGGGCAATGAATCACCCGGCTCGCGACGTACTGCAGCAGATCGAATGGGTGGCGTCGCTCGGGCTCGGCTTCATCGACCTGACCCTCGAGCCACCCATGGCAGCATCGTGGCGCGTAGACCAGGGCGCCATCCGGCAGGCCGTGGAGCGCCACCGCCTCGGCGTAGTGGGACATACCGCCTTTTACCTCCCCCTCGCGAGTGGGATCGAGGAGATCCGCCGTGCATCACTGCAGGAGCTGCGTCGCTGCGTCGACGTCTTCTCCGAGCTCGGCGTTCGCTGGATGAATGTGCACCCGGACCGTCACGCCCCGA
>DATFFX010000339.1:0-2586 GCA_035249825.1 Gemmatimonadales bacterium
GTGAGAAAAGCCAGGACTATGTAGTGGGGTATCGCCAGGAACCACTTCACCAGCGGCAGCCAGCGATTCAGGTCCATTGCATCGGGATAGGGAAGAGTCAGATAAACAGCTTGCTCCTCATCGGTGGATGGGTACTCGTCCCGTAGAAGGGCGAGATAGGCTGCCACCCTGATCGAGAACCGGGTCAGCTCCAGATTCCAATCGAACCACCACCGCGGGTACTTCTGCCGAAACACGAGCATGAGAACGGTTGGGAGAAAAACCAATCCCATCGCTGCAAATGAGTAGCCGTCTTCACCCGCCGCCACCGAAGGGCCGGAGAGGAGGCCCAGAACGATCGCGATGGGAATGACCACGAATGGCCGAAAAAATGTCGTGATCGGGTCGAGGTCATGCTTGGGATACTCTACCTCGAGCATTGCCGGGAAGTCTGAGGAGCCTTCACTCATCTGAATCCTCCTGACCAACTGTGAACCCGAGTCTATCCCGAAGTCGAAGACCTGATTTCCAGGACCACTGCCCCGCGGACCAGTCCCGCGCGGAGCCGATCGAGCCCCCGGTTGGCTTCGCTCAACGGGAGTGTCTCCACCTCGACCTGGAGCGGAATCTGCTGTGCCAGACGAAAGAATTCTTCGCCGTCGCGCCGGGTCAGATTAGCCACCGACCGAACGGTTCGTTCCCCCCACAGCAATGCGTAGTCGAATGCCGGGATCCGGCTCATGTGAATCCCCGCACAAACCACCGTTCCTCCCTTGATCACTGCGCGCAACGCGGCCGGTACCAGGTCACCTGCCGGGGCAAAGATGATCGCTGCATCGAGCAGCTCGGGTGGTAGCTCGGCCGATCCGCCCGCCCATGTCGCCCCAAGCTCGCGGGCAAAGTCCTGTCCCCGGTGATCCCCGTCGCGGGTGAGGGCGAAAACCTGCCTGCCCTCGAATCGGGCAACCTGAGCCACCAGATGCGCCGCCGCGCCGAAGCCGTAGAGGCCGAGCCGCCCGGCCTCCCCGGCGGCACGGAGCGAGCGATAGCCGATGAGCCCGGCGCAGAGCAGCGGTGCCACTCGCACATCGTCATAGCCAGCAGGCAGCGGGAAGCAGAACCGTGCGTCAGCCGAGGTGTACTCCGCGTACCCCCCGTCCAGGTGATACCCGGTGAAGCGCGCACGGTCACACAGGTTCTCCCGGCCGCTCCGGCAGTAACCGCACGTTCCACAGGTCCAACCGAGCCACGGTACTCCGACCCGGTCTCCCTCGGAGAATCCTTCGACACCGGCCCCCCGAGCGACGACGGTGCCGACGATCTCATGACCCAGCACCAGCGGCAGCTTGGGCTCCGGCAGCTCGCCATCCGCGACGTGCAGGTCGGTCCGGCAGATGCCGCAGGCGCGGACCCTGAGGACCAGTTGCCCGTCTCGAGGGCTCGGCAGCTGCAGCAGCGCAGGTTTGAGCGGCTGCCCCTGCCGCTCCAGCAGCATGGCACGAACAGTCATGGTCGGATAGCCGCCATGATCATGTCTCCGGGTTGGCTGGCCATATGGGGCCGGTCAGGCATCATGCTATGTTCCCGCGCCGGATGGATTCTCTTTGGAGTGACAGTGACCATACGTCTTACCGGATTGAACATCTACCCGATCAAGTCGGCCCGGGGTATTCCGCTGAACCAATCAGTGGTGGACGACTTCGGCCTGCTCTATGACCGGCGGTGGATGGTGGTGGACGAATCCGGCCTGTTCCTGTCCCAGCGCAGCCACCCACGGCTCGCCCTCGTCGTACCCACCATCGGCCAGGGGGCGCTGGAGGTAAACGCGCCCGGAATGCCCCCGCTGAAAGTTCCCCTGCAACCCTCCGATGCGGTAGCCACTCAGGTGAGAGTCTGGGACGACGTCTGCCCTGCAACCTGGACTGGCGAGCACGCCGCCGAATGGTTTTCACGATTTCTTGGCAGCCGCTGTAGCCTGGTCCACATGGCAGATCAGGTGGTCCGCCCTGCGGACCCGGCCTATGCACCCGCGACCACCCGAGTCAGCTTTGCCGACGCGTTTCCGTTTCTCATCATCTCAGAAGAGTCTCTCGCGGACCTCAACGCCCGACTGCCGAACCCGCTTCCCATGAATCGCTTTCGACCGAACCTGGTAGTCGCCGGTGGCGAGCCGTACTCCGAGGATTCCTGGAATCATGTCGAGATCGGCGGGCTTCGGCTGCGACTCGTGAAACCGTGTGACCGGTGTATGGTCACGACGACCGACCAGGCCACTGGCACGCGCGGGACGGAGCCGCTGAGGACACTGGCGGCATATCGGAAGGTGAATGGTCAGGTGATGTTCGGGCAGAATGCGGTCCACGAGAGCAGCGGGCAGCTCCGCATCGGCGATCCCGTTGTAATCAGATGAGCGATCGGCGCGACATTCCCTGGAAGTGCGAAGCTCCTGCGCAGTTTGTCACCACGAAGGACACGAAGGACACCGAGGTAAGTGCTAAGCCACAATAAAAGAGTTTAGCAACGAAGATGGTGGAAGGTAGAAATGATTGCGGAGTGGAGGGGAACAAGCAGTTTGTTTTTGCTTCCTGTTTTTGTTGTTTTCTTCCT
>DATFFX010000340.1:0-2874 GCA_035249825.1 Gemmatimonadales bacterium
CGGCCGCCAGCGCCTGAATTCCGGGATCCACGGTCGCCGTGTCGGTGGCGATGGCCGGCGTAGACGGCTTCCGCGGTCCCGTCGCACCACCGAACAACTGCGCCAGCCCGTCATCCAGCGTCTCCCGCATCACTACCCGGTTCTGATACGCCACCACCACCCGCTTGAGCTCCGGAATCCGCCCTCCTTCGGCCCTGAGATAGAGCGGCTGGACGTAGAGCAGCGATTCCTCGATCGGAATCACCAGCAGGTCACCCCGAATAACCTGTGACCCCCTCTGATCCCAGAGCGAGACCTGGCGCGCGATCTCGGTGTCCTGATTGATCCGGTTCACGATCTGCCGGGGGCCGAACACGAGACTCTGGCGGGAGAGCACGTAGACCCGGAGCTTGCCGTACAGATCGCCGTCGTTTCGCGCCACCATCCACGCCGCCAGATTGTCCTTCCCCCTCGGCGTGAACGGCACCATGTAGATGTATTCGGCCTTCTTTTCGTCCGGCAAGCGCATGACCAGGTGTCGCATGAACGGCACCGCCCCCTCGGCCTCCGCCAGCGTGGGGATCTGCCACTGGTCCTCGCGGTGATAGAAATCCTCCACCGCGTCCATGTGATAGGTGGTGTAAAGGTTGGTCTGAATTCGGTAGATCCCATCGGGATACCTGATGTGCGCCCGGAGATCGGCCGGCATGCTGTCCATCGGCAGGAAGATCCCGGGGAAGATCCGGCTCCAGGTGCGAATCAGCGGATCGCCCGGCGCGCTCACATACGCGGTCAGCGAGCCGTCGTAGGCGTCGATGATGAGCTTGACGCTGTTCCTGACATAGGTAGTGCCGTCCCTCAGTCGCTGGGCATAGGGATAGCGACTCGAGGCGGTGTAGGCGTCGAGGATCCACTTCAGCGTGCCGTCGCCGGCGATGACGAGATAGGGATCCCCGTCGAAATCCAGGAACGGCAGCGCCTTCTGAGCCCGGGTTGCGATAGTGCGGTTGTACAGTACCCGGCTGTCGTTGGTGATGTCGCCTGAAAACAGGATCTTGGACGAGCCGAACGCCGCGGCGAGCACCGCCCGCCGGCCGATGTTGTCCACCGGAACGCCGCCCTTTCCCTGGTACGCGGTGTAGACGTTGGCCTCGCCCGACGGATGGTCGAACTCACGCTGCCGAGTGCCGGTGAAGACGTACGGCTGGGTGAGCTCGCCGTAGTAGATCTGCGGGCGGGTGAGCTTGAGGGAGACCGTGGATACCGGCGGCAGGTCCTTGATGAACAGCACCGGCAGGCCTTCGGGTGTCACCTGGTTGACGGGGCTCTGGGTGACACCCATGCCGTGGGTGAACGT
Source organism: Gemmatimonadales bacterium (assembly GCA_035249825.1). Taxonomy (GTDB): domain Bacteria; phylum Gemmatimonadota; class Gemmatimonadetes; order Gemmatimonadales; family GWC2-71-9; genus CAVVWJ01. Next base: position 1,337 of record DATFFX010000340.1, read on the forward strand.
CAGGTGCTCGTTGATGAAGGTGCGGGTCGGCAGCGACGCCGCATTGAGCTCCCTGGGCGAGAGCAGCACCTGCCGGTAGCGGCCGTCGATCATGTAGCGGTCGTCATCCACCGACACGAAGTCGTAGTAGGTGCGGATCTCCTGCAGCTGGCCGAAGGTCTGAAGCAGCGGCTCCCGGTCCCACAGCCGCACGTTCTCGATCGTCGAGGCGTTGGACTTGATGTCGGCGAGGGTGAGATCGTTCTCACCGGTCAACTCCCGGATCTCCACGCTATCCAGGCCCCACGCCTGGCGGGTCGCCGCGATGTGATAGCGGAGATACGGCGTCTCCCGGGTCAGCTCGGTGGGATCGACCACGAACTTCTGCATGACACCAGGGAAGAGCCCCCGCCCGATCATGGCGACCGCTACGTAGCCGCCGATGGCGAGCAAGGCGGTGCGGCCCAGCTGCCGCCGCATGGCACCGATGATGACCGCAGCCGCGGCCAGCAGCGCGACGATCGCCGAGATCCTGAGCGCGGGGAGCCGGGCGTGCAGATCGGTGTAGCTGGCGCCCACCAGTGGGCCGGTGGTGGAATAGAGCAGGCTGGGAATGTCCACCAGCCACAGGCGGAGCGCGGTGATGGCGAAGAGGGCCGCGAGCAGCGTGGCGATGTGCATCCCGGCGGAGGGCTCGACCCGAAGCCGGACCGGCCGGCGCGGGCCCTGCGCGCTGAAGACGATGTCGCCGCGGATGGCATAGATCGGCACCACCAGCAGCAGGGAGATGACGGCGAGTGCGGTGAGCAAACCCAGTCCGGAGCTGAGCGCGGGCAGGGTGAACACGTAGAAGCCGATGTCTCGAGCGAACACCGGATCGCTGATGCCGAAGGGAGTGCGGTAGAGGAACCGGAGCACCATCTCCCATGCCGGCGTCGCGGATAAGCCGGCCAGAAAGCCCACGGCCAGGGAAGCTGGCAGGCTCAGGCGCCGAAGCGCACGAGTGATGTCCACCTGCGGCCCTCGCACCGTCTGCCCCATCCGGAGCACGACGGCATCGGGCACGATTCCCCGCTGCGCGGTGCGGAGGTTCAGGTAGAGCACTGCGAAGCTGAGGCCGCCTACTATAAGGAAGAGCAGGCTCTTGGTGATCAGCTCGCGGGTAAAGACGATCTCATACCCGATCTCCTGGAACCACCACCAGTCCACCAGCAGACCGATGAAGGACGGAATGAAGAAGAGCGCCAGGAAGACGGCGACCAGGAGGGGGAACAGCAGCCGGCGTCGCGAGGTAGAGGGCATGGGATCCGGGCTCTTGGATTGGCTGTTAGCTATGAGCTATGAGCTGAAAGCTATGAGCTGAAAGCTATGAGCTATGAGCTAGTGGTGTCACCCTGAGGGCGCGGCAGGATGGTGTCACCCTGAGCGAACGCGAGGGGGCCGAAGCTCGACCGGCCTTCTGGCCCCCTCGGGCGCGTGCGCGCCCTCAGGGTGACACCACTAGCTCATAGCTCATAGCTTTCAGCTCATAGTTTTCAGCTCATAGCTCATAGCTCATA
>DATFFX010000341.1:0-12651 GCA_035249825.1 Gemmatimonadales bacterium
TCGTCGGGTTCCATGAGAAAGCGAATACACTGGCATGCCTGAAGACCTTCCAGGGTCCACACCGGACCTCCCCGGCCCTCGGCCCGATCCTGGGCTGCTAAAGGCCAGGTGCCGCAGAAGGCTGCCGCCACGAGGCCCAGCCCGGCGCGGGAGCGGCGCAGGCTTCGGAAAGCCTGCATCAGCTGCCGCGAACGGACTTAACGGCTGCACCCAGCTCAGAGTAGGAACGAGGATCGAGAGCGTTGAACTTCATGTTGCGGTACTTCACCCGTCCATCCGGGCCTATGACGTATACGGTGCGCCGGTTATAGCCGCCCCCATCCTTGCTGGCGTACTGCTTGGATACTCGCTGCTCCGGATCGCTCAACAAGCGGAACGGAAGCTTCAAGCTCGCGGCGAAGCGGCTATGGGTGGTGACCGAATCGGTGCTGATCCCCACCAGCGTCACATCGGGGCCAAACAGGCTGTCGTACTGCTCACCGAAAGTCTGCATCTGGGCGGTGCACCCCTTCGTGAAATCCCGGGGGTAGAACGCGATCACGACCGTTCTTCCCCGGTCGCTCGCCAGCTGATAGGGGGATTCGACCGGGCCGACGCCATCGCGGTTGGCCCACGGCAATGAGAAATCCGGAGCGCGCCTGCCGACCTCAGGGCCGCCGACAATCACGGCCTTGACGGAGCTGTCCTTCTGGGCGAAAGCCGTTGGGCCGGTGCCCGCGAGCAAAGCGGCGAATGTCAGTGCTATGGTGTATGCACGCATGAAGAGCTGTTCCCTCCGATAGTATGGTTCATTGGCCGGTGACTTGGCGGAGTGCCGGATCGAAGTCCTGGGCGCCGCCACTCCCTGTGTAAGCGATCTTACCGGTGCGGTCTACGATAACCACGTACGATGTAGCGGGCACCCCATATGCCCGTATGCTGCTCCCCTCTTCATCGTACAGAGTCCGGAATGCCGGCTTATGCTGTTGCAGGTAACGCTTGATCTTCTCGGGTGACTGATTCACGGTGACGTTGATTCCAAAGAACTCGACCTGCGACCCGTACGCGGCCCGCGCGGCGCTCACCCGGGGCAAGAGCTGTTCGCAAAGCTCGCACCAGGTGGCCCAGAACTCGAGGAACACCGGCTTCTTACCCAGGTACTGTCCCAGGTCGACAGGCTTGCCGTCAAGATCCCGCACCGTCACAACCGGCGCTCTGGATCCGACGCCGACACTCGACTCCTGACTAGAGAGCGGCGCCGTGACGGCAACGCTGCCGAGAAAGAGGAGAGCGACACCGAATCTGCTATTCATAGAACACCGCCCATCCTGACGAAGTAGACTCTGCCATCAGCAGCAGCAACACGCCTCCCGCCCGCTTGGTCCAGAGAGTCCATCTCCCTGCTGATGGCAGCGCCGCGAGCTTACCACTGAAGAGTCCCACGGCAACCAGCAGGGCGAGAGCCGGACCCAGCGTCAGGAGCGGCACTGAGGCTCATGGGCTTTCCGCATGCTCACCCGTTCCGTAGCGTGCAGCGACATATTCTTCCAGGATTTCCAGGAACTCAGTCACTATCTCAGTCCCCCGCAGGGTCTTGAGCAGCCGTCCATCCACGTAGACCGGAGCCTTCGGCTCTTCGGCGTTGCCGGGAAGGGAGATTCCTATGTCAGCGTGCTTCGACTCACCCGGCCCATTCACCACGCAGCCCATCACGGCCACTCTCATCTCCTCCACGCCGGGATGTTCGCTTCGCCACACGGGCATCTTTTCACGCAAATAGTCCTGAATCTCCTGCGCCATCTGCTGAAAGAAAGTACTCGTGGTACGGCCGCAGCCGGGACAGCTGGTGACCTGCGGGCTGAAGCTTCTGAGCCCGAGCGACTGGAGTACCTGCTGTGCGACGCGAATCTCTTCGGTGCGGTCGCCACCAGGCGCAGGAGTGAGTGAGATACGGATAGTATCGCCGACGCCCTCCTGGAGCAGGATGCTCAACCCAGCAGTACTGGCAATGATCCCTTTGCTCCCGAGACCCGCCTCGGTGAGGCCGAGGTGAAGCGGATAGTCACAGCGAGCGGCAAGCAGCCGGTAAACCTCGACCAGGTCCTGCACCCCGGAAACCTTGGCGCTGAGAACGATCATGTGGTGTGGCAGACCTGTCGTTTCAGCGAGCGCCGCGGACTGCAGTGCGCTCTCCACCATGGCTTCCATCACCACGTCGCGGGTATCGCGCGGAACAGGCCGACGGGCATTGGCATCCATCAACTGGGTGAGCAGGCTCTGGTCGAGTGATCCCCAGTTGACGCCAATGCGCACCGGCTTGTCGTACTTCAGCGCAATCTCGATAATGGCACGGAAGTTTTCATCGTGCCGCTTGCCGCCGACGTTGCCAGGATTGATTCGATACTTGGCCAGGACTCTGGCACACTCGGGATACTTTGCGAGGAGCAGGTGTCCGTTGTAGTGGAAATCTCCGATGATGGGGACAGCCACCCTCAGGCGATCGAGCTCCTCGACGATCTCGGGAACAGCTGCCGCGGAGTCCTCATTGTTCACCGTCACACGCACCAGCTCGCTGCCGGCATTGGCCAGCTCTGCCGCCTGACGCACGGTAGACTGAACATCGGCCGTGTCGGTATTGGTCATCGACTGGACGACAATCGGATGGTCGGACCCTACCGGCACACCACCGATGAGAGTGGTCACGGTACGTCGACGAGTTAGCGGCGGCATGAGCGTAAATATAAGGCAGGGCGGGCCAAACCATTGCCCGGCACTCCTTTTCATCTGCTTGCCCAGCGTCCAGATCCAAACGAGATTCGTGCATGCCCGCCGAGCCTGGGTCCACCTCGCCGCGTGCCGCAATTACCGCGGTCGGGACGTACGTACCGGACCGCATCATCACCAACGCTCACCTCACAGAGCAGCTCGAAACGTCAGATGAGTGGATCGTAACGCGTACCGGTATCAGGCAGCGGCGAATTGGCGCCCCCGGCGAAACGACGTCGACGATGGGCAGCGAGGCGGTGCGGCGGCTGTTGGCTGAGCGGGGCATCGGCCCGCATGATATCGATGCCATCATCGTGGCCACTGTTACTCCCGATATGCTCTTTCCCGCCACCGCCTGCCTGATCCAGGATCAGCTGGGCTTGAGTCGTGCGTGGGGATTCGATCTGTCCGCTGCCTGCTCCGGCTTTCTCTACGCGCTGACCACCGGGGCCCAGCTGGTCGCCAGCGGCTCCCACCAGCGGGTAATCGTCGTGGGCGCTGATCTGATGAGCTCGATCATCGATCCGCTGGACCGGACGACTGCGGTACTCTTCGGAGACGGCGCCGGCGCCGCATTGCTGGAAAGTGCCGAACCGGGGTACGGCATTCTTGATTTCTATCACCGGGTCGATGGCAGCGGGCGCGACGACCTGCTGATGCCGGCCGGCGGCAGTCTCCTGCCAGCCAGCATCGCCACGGTCACTGCGCGCCAGCACTTCCTGAAGCAGAACGGAAGGGCTGTCTTCAAGTTCGCCGTTACCACCATGGTGGAGAGCGTGCAGGTCCTGTTGCAGCGAAACGGTCTGACGCCCTCCGACATAGCCATGGTTGTGCCTCACCAGGCTAACCAGCGGATTCTCGATGCCACCGCCGAACGGCTAGGCTTGCCCCACGAGCGAGTCGCCACCGTGCTGGCGAAGTACGGAAACACCACGGCCGCCACCCTGCCCCTGGCACTGGACGACGCACTCAGGCAACGAAAGATCGTGCGGGGAGATCTGGTGGTTCTGACTGCCGTGGGAGCAGGATTGACATCCGGAGCAACGCTGGTGAGGTGGGCGTGAGGGGAGGACGGGAAGGACGGGTCCTTCCCGTCCTCCCCTCACGCCCTCGAAAACTCGGCCGCCGTGATCGCTGAGAGGTCGGCTTCACTCAACACAAGGTCTGCGGCACCGATACTGTCCAGCGCATGCTCGATGGTCCGGGCGCTCGGAATGACAATCACAGCCGGTGAGCGGGCCAGCACCCACGCCAGCACCAGAGCATGGGGAGTCACTCCGAGACGGGCCGCCATGGGCTGAAGAACCGGGTGCGCCGGCAGCTTCCGATTGAGACGCCCGCCACCGGTCGGGCTATAGGCGAGAAAGCCGATGCCACGTTCCTGACAATATTCCACGACACCTTGCGCCAGTGCTTCCCGGAAAAACGGGTTGAGTCGGTTCTGCACGCAGGTCACCTTCACCACCGACTCCGCCTCCCAGATCTGCGGCACCGACACATTGGAGATTCCAACCCAGCGGATCTTGCCCTCTTGTTGGAGGTCGGCAAGCGCACCAACGCTCTCGGCAAGTGGGACTCGTGGATCCGGTGAATGGAGCTGATAGAGATCGATGCATTCAACCTCGAGGGCCTTGAGAGAGCGCTGGCACGCAGCCCGGAGGTGCTCTGGGCGGCCATCGGTTTCCCACCGCCCCTGAGGACGCGTAACGCCACCCTTGGTGGCTACGATCACTCGTTCGCGTTCTCCGGTGCGGCCTCTCAAGGCACGGGCAACGAGCCGTTCGTTGTGGCCGATGTCATTCTCATCCAGGCAGTACACGTCGGCAGTGTCAATCAGAGTGACACCGGCGTCCAGCGCGGCCTGAATGACCCGCACACCCTGCTCTTCCGAAGGGCGATCCTGAATCGAGAGGTGCATTCCGCCATAGCCGACGGCTGAGACCGCCGGAGCGTCCTGACCCAGGCTGCGACGGGGGACTGCCGCGCGTCCTGTGTCCGAAGGAACGCTCACGCCAGCCCGAGTTGCTTGGTGAGTCGATGCCAGTCGGCGAGAGAAACAACTCCCTCGTCCTTGAGTGGGACCAGGGTCGCGAGAATTTCCGCCCTGGTGCCGTCGATGCGGCGGTCACGCAGTTCGCCGATCATCCTCGCGAAACGATGCTCGTACTCGTCCGCCGCCAGCGTTCCATCATTCCGCTGAGTGCTGAGCTTTCTCAACTCCTCAGCAACCCGTTTGGGTGTCACTGGTTTGAGTGCGCCCCCCTGCTGGTCAGCCGACATGTCCAACCTCCGCGAAGCCATGAGTAATGAGGTAAGGCCGGTACTGCGTCTTCAGTCTGTAACAATAGCGGGAACCGCAGAGATCGTCAGGTACGCTGGGCCGGGCGTCGTTCGTGAGTTGAATGATTTCTCACAGGGAACGGTACCGCATCAGCAGGACGAAATAGAAGCCGTACAGGATCAGCCCCGCCGAGACCAGACCCAGGAGCCATCGGCCCTCGACCAGGCTGTCGAGAAGCCACAGCGCCTCTTCCCACCCTCCCGCTTCTGAAGGGTCGTATAGGATTGCCACTTGAACCAGCGAGTAGCCTACCATCATCGAGAGCACTCCCAGCGTCACGTAACCGAGCACTCCGGCTGCCATCGTGATGGCGCGCTCCACTCTTGCCATACCCTGCCGCAACGTATTCCGAAAATCGGCTGTTACCCCGAGACGAAGCTGCAGCAGGCCTGCGATCATCACGATGACTCCGACCAGCCCAACGAACCACCGGCCCACCCGCGGTGTCAGTACGGTCGCCGCCAAATCATCCAGGTCCACGCCACCAGGACCATCTCTGCCCAGAAGCAGGTTCACGGTAACATTCGCGAGGAGAGCGTATCCTAGTCCGGTTACAAAAAAGGCCACCCGTTCTGCCAATCCCGGAAAACCGAATCCCTTCTGCTCTGGGTCAACAATGGCCTCCACAAACATCCAGAAGGCATAGCACGCGAGCCCGGCGGCGAGCACTGCGAGAATGAGTTGATCGAAGGGCTTGGCAACCAGTACCTCGAGGGCGCCTCGGGGGCCGGTGACATCTCCACCCCACCCCAGTGCATAGCGAAGAGCCAGCGCACCGATGAGGATTGTCACGATGCCTTTGACTGCGAAACCGAAGCGAGCGAACCGATCTATGATGGGGGCAGCATGTCCGGTTGCGCGATCGAGCTCTGTACCGGTCACGAGGGCGAGGTCCGAGGGGCACTCTTTCGTCCCGCCGCATCGAGAGTGACCGTCGGATCGGCCCCGGCCCAGGTTACGTCGGCAGAGGGACCGTACGTCGACGGTACCTTGGCATTGAGCAGCCTGAGGCAGACGCCGAGCTGAGCCCGATGATGGGCAGTGTGCAGGACGCGACGCCAGAATACCCAGATTCGCTGTCGCTGCACCCCGAAGAAGGGCACCTCTCCCGTCCAAAACGAATCGTCTCCGGCTGCCAGCGGGCCCAAGCGCAACCGGGCCAGCTCCAGGAACCTGGCGATGTAGGGTTGGGCAGAGGCAGGCTCACCGACCAGCAGGAGCAAATCAACTGGCGGCTCGGAGAATCCAATGAATTCGCCGAAGAAGCGACGCTCCGAAATGATCTGGTGAACGAGGACCTGCCGAATCGAGCTGCTGCGCGGATGAGGCCGGTAATCAAGCTGGCCGTCCGGCAGAGAACTCCAGATTGCAGCCACTTTGTTGGATTCGGAGGCGTACGTATCGGGCAGGTGCTGGAATAGCGGCTGGACCGCCGGCGGGATCTCCTGCTGGCCAATGAAATCGGGGTAAGACTGCATCGCGAATTCCTGGAGGGATGCGCTAGTCGATGCCTGGTGGTGTGGAGACCTTCGGGGTGAGTATGATCTGCGCGGGCGATCGCAGGGTGTTGTTCGTTTCGCTCGTTTCGGTCACCGCGCCCGTCACGTCGAGGATCGAGCCGACGTAGTAGGATCCCAGCGGTGTACTCCCACGCAGCTTCTTGTGACGAAGATACTGGTCCCCGGTTCCGGCCAGGAGGGGACGGGAGGCCGCGAATTGATCAATCTGTATATCAGCAGAGTCGATCACCCGATCGACCGAGAGGAACACCCGCACGACCCATCCGGTCTCCGCCACGCCGGTGCCCCCATTCTGAACCCCAATGGTCATCTCCAGAATGGAGTCCACCCGGATATGATCAGGCACTTCGATTGGGCCGGCAAACAGGTCAGCCCGGAGCCCTGGCTCCGGATCGGCCGGGCGGAGGGGACCTTGCGGTCCATCTGAGCCCGCAACGCAGCTGCCCAGGAGAATGACCGGAACTAAACTCCGCCGCCAGCTGCAACGAGCGAGAAAGCGTCGGGTGGACGAGCAGGACCGGGTGTCGAAGCGCATCGCGGAATTCATCCGTCCCTTGAGAAGGTCTTCCCAATCTGGTGACTCTGCTGGAGAGCGCAAGCACACACTGCCCCGAGGACACGAACATGAATGGTGGTACTGAACTGATCCTGGCGGTTACCATTGGTTTTGTCGCTGGACTGCGTTCCTTTACCGCGCCGGCGGCGGTAAGCTGGGCTGCCCACCTGGGCTGGCTGCACCTGCAAAACTCATCTCTCCACTTCATGGGCACAACGGCTGCCGTGATCATCTTCTCGACGCTCGCAGCCGCCGAGTACGTGGCGGACATTCTGCCGAACACACCAGCGCGAACCAGGCCGGGCCCTCTCGCCGGACGAATCCTCCTGGGAGGACTCTCGGGGGCTGCTCTGTGCGTCTCGGCCAATCGGTCTCTCTTTCTGGGGGCGGTGCTGGGTGGAGTCGGCGGTGTGATCGGCACATTTGCCGGTTATGAGGCACGCAGGCGCCTGGTGAGCGCCTTGAAAGTGAAGGATGTTGGTGTAGCCATTCTGGAAGACCTGTTTGCCCTCGGTCTGGCCTACCTCATCGTGTCTGCGTCGTAGGCAGATTGCTAATCGAGCTCGCCCCCCTGGATCTCCCGATCGACGACCAACGTCGGTGCCGTGACCGAGGTCTCTACGCCGGGAGCCGGCTTCTTATCGCCTTCTCCTTCATCGGCACGCTTTTCACCGCTCACCTCGCCGACTGCCTCGTCCCGGATCCAACGGTGGGCTGAGGCATGGCGGGCTGCAACGAGGGTGTCATCCGCGAGCACCAGTGTGGAACCGGCGCGCGACACTTTCTCGACCAGTTCCCGGACGGCCGGTGAGTCTTCAGGATGCTGCCGCACATTCCGGATGTAAACAGCCAGGATCCGCCCCGGGTGTGTGGCGACGATGTCGGCATAGATCTCCGGATCCTCCTGTGCACTGTCTCCGATCAAAATGAACGGCAGGGAGTGATAGGTTCCCAGGATTTCGCGGATTATCCCAGACTTGTAGTTGGCGTTGCGGAAGAGTGATGGGCCCAGATCCCAGTCTCGCAACAGCAGCGGGCCCGCGGGAATCTGCTGCGCCTCCAGAAAACCTGCTATTACATCGTAGAGATTCCACGGACTGCTGGAGACATAGAAGATGGGGTTCCCGGCTCCACCACTGTGACCTTGCTCGAGTGCTCGGTAGAACGCAGCGACGCCCGGGAACGGCAGGCGAGTGCGGGCGTTCTCCAATAGCACCATCCCCGCCGCACGGACGAAGTCGGTCACGTGAGACTGGATCACGGTATCGTCCATATCGCTGATGACACCGTAGCTGGCTGACTTCGAGGGGATCAGGAACCGCGCCTCGGCAGTCCCCGCAGTCCCGTGTGCCGGGTCGGCAAGCTCCAGTCCGATCGATCCCCAGCCTGGCTTTGTTTCTACCGCGGTCTCGATCCACGCCCGCAGAAAACCCTCGTTATCGGCAACCAGGGAATGGTCCTTGCCGGCGATCTGGGCGCGCACCTGCGCAAAAGGCAGGGGATCGCTCTCCAATCGTTTGAGCATCGCTAGGAAATTGCGAGCCTTCGAATGTGAGGGATGCGGATCGGCCAGGCTTTCGTTCTGCAGGACGCGTCCCAGCACGAGAACGCGGCCGTTTCCGGCGTAGCCTCGGTAGCCCACGACGTGATAAGGATCATGATCGACCAGGCGCTCGAGCGCATCGGCATGGCGACGTACCCGTTGTCCTAAGGACGCGGCGAGCGCACGCAGCTCATCCTGCCAGTTGGCCATACCACTCCCGGATCTGGTAGGTGCCTGGTACGATGAATCTTCGAGGACTTCCTGAGGATCTCCGACCCGCTACGCGGCGGGCTCCCGATGAGGAGCTCTCCTGTTCTGCTCATTGCTTGCCGGTCGACCCGGTTTGCCCTTGATCTGAAAACCGCAGCGTGGGCGGCCGGCTCGATCGCAGCACTCCGAGACCGGTTGGCCCGTGATCTCCGCGACCAGAGTCCGAGCCAGCTCGCAGACTTCCGCGTGGTCGGAGGTCACGGCTGAGAGCGGGCAGCCATACCCCTGCAGCCGCCACCCCTCGGCGGTTCGTTGCACGTCGATATCACCACCGAGGCTGCGGAGGGCAGCGGCCGCCGCAGTGACCCGTCCAGCCACGTCTGGCGAACCCTGCACTCCTGAGGCCAGGCGCTCGCCCACACCGCGCAGCAGCTCCATGGCGTGCTCCGGACCATCGGTACGAGTAATCTGCTCGACGAGACCCGCCAGAACCAGCGAATAAGCCTTCGGGAAGAGCTCCTCTCCCTCTTCAGTCAGTGCGTACACGCGGGCTGGTTTCCCCCCGGTGTCCCGCTGGGTACCTATCTGCTCGACAATTCCATCCCTTCCCAAGGCAGCGATGTGAGTACGCACCGCGTTATCGGTGACACCCAGCGCTGCGGAAAGCCCGGTAATCGTCTGAGGCGGGCGGCGCAGCAGGGAGAGAAGTCTTGCCTGCGTGTCGCCGATGAGTCTTTCCAACCAGTTTGTCATTCCGCTCCTTTCGCTGCGTTACAGAATAGCAGAGCCAGCAAGCTTTGGCCACTTTGTCAAGAAAGATATTGACAAAGTGGGACAAGGGTGCCAGGTTACCAGAACAGCTGTTCTACCGTCACCTGAATCAGGAGAGCTTCATGTCACGTCTCACCTCCGCCCTGCTCCCGCTCCTTTTCCTGGCAACTGCTCCTCGATTGCACGCTCAGGCTGCCACCGACCTGTCGGATCCCGAGGTCGCGCACGTTGCGGTCACGGCGAATAGCATCGACATCGAACTCGCCAAGTTCGCCCAACCCCGCCTTCGCAGCGAACCGGCCCGCAAATTCGCCGTCACCATGGTAACGGACCATTCCGCGGTGAACGAGCAGGCCGCGGCCCTGGCCTCCCGGCTGGGCGTTACTCCCAAGGACAATGCAGTGAGTCAGTCGCTGTTGAAGGGCGCAGCCGAAGCCAAGGCATCACTCGAGAAGGCTCAGGGTGCGGCGTTTGATCGCGCCTATATGGATCGCGAGGTGGCATACCACCAGGCTGTCCTCGATGCGCTCGACGGATTGCTGATTCCCACCACGTCCAACGCCGAGCTCAAGAAGCTGCTGGTCGATGTACGCCCTGCCATTGCGGCCCATCTGGCCCATGCCAAGAAGCTCCAGAGCTCGCTGGTAGCTGCAAAATGAATCAGCGATCCCGAATCTCCAGCTGGTGGTGGCACGCAATGCTCGCACCCGGACTCCTCACACTCTTTAGCGGCGGGGAAGCGAGCAGGCATGACGACGGTGCCCGCCGGCACATCGTGGAGATTCAGGGCATGACCTTCCAGCCAGCCGTACTGGAGGTCGAGCGGGGTGACACCGTCGTTTGGGTCAATCGAGACATGGTCCCTCATACCGCAACCGGCACTGGTGGACAGTCATGGACTACGGGAGTGCTGTCTCAGAGCCAAAGCGGTCAGTATGTGGTGCTTACTCGTGGTGTCACAGCGTACTTCTGCGAGCTCCACCCGGTAATGGAGGGCAAGCTGATCGCTCGTTGACACACCAACGCCCGCCGGCCTTTCGGTCTGCGGGCGCTGTCGTGTGCTATTGGTGTTCAGCTATCTGCGGATGACCACGATCACCCACACTCGCTGAAGCCGCACACGTGGCACTTCATGCACCCTTCTGCGAACTCCAGTTGCGAGCCGCAGTCGGGACAAGCCCCCGACAGGGTTTCCTGCATGCCTCCGAGCACCATCTGTTCTCCACCCAGGCCGAGCTGCGTTTGGGCCACCAGTGGGGCCACGTCCTGTTCACCCGTGATCCGGGGCGGCGCACCGGGCAACAGCTCCTGCTGGATTCCCTGCTTCTCCCTCATCCATCGCTCGATGGCAATACCGACCGCGTCGGGCATTGACAGGATCTTGTTCGGCCCCAACCCGATGACCCGGTCAGAGCTGATGCCGCGGAGCTGGCGGTAGATCTCCTTGATTGGGATACCAGAGCGGAGCGCGAGGCTGATGAGGCGACCCAGCGACTCGACGTCAGCCATGAGTGCGCCTCCGGCCTTACCGAGAGTCATGAAGACTTCGAATGGCTGCCCCCGGTCATCCTCGGTGATGGTGACATAGAGCGTTCCCAGCGGAGTCTCGACCCGCCGGGTAGTACCCCGCAGGACCTCAGGCCGAGAACGCTTCTGCCTGCGCTGGAGATTCTCCGATTCCAACTCATGAACGATGCGCTGCAAGCGTTCGTTCTCCGCGCGAAGCTCGGCAATCTCGCCGTGGAGATCGGCCGTTGCGGCTGTCTCCTTCCCCGCCTGCCCGGCTTTCCCGGACGCACCTCCGTGTCCTTCGGTCACCTTCTTCGCGGTGGCGCCCGCTGAGAGCACCTGCATCTCTCGGCTTCCATCGCGGTACACCGTCACTCCTTTACAGTTGAGGCGGTATGCCAGGCGGTAGATCTCCTCGACGTAGGCTTCGCTCGCGTCGTGGGCAAAGTTGCAGGTCTTGGAGATGGCGCTGTCGTTATACTCCTGAAACGCAGCCTGCATGCGTATATGCCATTCGGGTTTGATGGCATTCGCGGTGACGAAGACGTGCTGCCACTTCTGGGGCACCTCAGGAAATTCGATATGTCCGGATTCCGCGATCTTCCGCATCAGCTCCTCGGAGTACCAGCCTTCCGCCCGGGCGATGGCGACAAAGTCTTCGTTCACGTCCGGCATCAGCACCCCCGCCTGGTTCCGCATGAACGCCACCGCGAAGAGCGGCTCGATACCGGAGCTGCATCCTGCAATGATCGAGATGGTCCCTGTCGGAGCCACAGTGGTCACGTTGCAGTTCCGGAGGCGCCGCATGGGCCGGATCCGCTCTCCGTTGACATCTCGAGCTGCCGTTTCATCGGGACCCCAGATGCTGCGCTCCCACTCGGGGAACACACCCCGCTCGGCGGCAAGCCTTTCAGACTCGATCTTCGCTTCCTCGTCCACGAACTTCTGGATCTCGCGGCCCAGCGCCACACCCGCTTCGGAGTCATAGGCGATGCCGAGTTTCACGAAGACGTCAGCCAGGCCCATGACCCCAAGCCCAATGCGGCGGATCCGCTGGGCGAGATCGGTGATCTCCGGCAAGGGATACTGGTTGGCATCGATGACGTTCTCCAGGAAATGGGTCGAGAGGTGCACCACTCGCCGCAGGTGATCCCAGTCCAGGGTCTTGTCGCCGTCCCGCACGAAGACCCCGAGATTGATCGAGCCGAGGTTACACACGTCGTAGGGCAACAGCGGCTGCTCGCCGCAGGGATTGGTGGCCTCGTACTCGCCCAGGTGAGGAACCGGGTTGTAGTAGTTGGCCTTGTCTACGAAGAACACACCCGGCTCTCCGGTCTTCCAGGCCCCGTGAATGATGCGCTCCCAAACACTACGAGCACGGAGCTGGCCGGTCACCTGCTTCGTCTTGGGATGAATCAGGTCGTAGGAGCCGTCGGCTTCCACCGCAACCATGAAT
>DATFFX010000342.1:0-3483 GCA_035249825.1 Gemmatimonadales bacterium
CAGCTGGGCCGGCCCGGAGCATCGATGCCGCCCGGGAGAGCAGCAGCTCGCGCTCCCGCGCGTTCTGGGTGAGAGATGCGGCACGCTCGAACTCTGCTCGTGCCTCAACGGCACGACCCAGCTTGGCCAGGAGGTCCCCCCGCACGCTCGGCAGGAGGTGGTAGTTCCTGAGTGAGGGCTCGGAGGTCAGCGCATCGACAAGATCGAGGCCTGCCGCGGGCCCGAACGCCATTCCGAAGGCCACCGCTCGATTCAGAGCTACGACTGGCGATGGTAGCAGCCTGACCAGCGCCTCATAAAGCGCCGCAATGCGAGCCCAGTCAGTCTCCGCGGCTGTCGATGCTCGCGCGTGACAGGCCGCGATTGCGGCCTGCAGCGCATAGGGACCGCCGGCGCCGCCAAGCTCCTCGACGCGGTCCAGAGCCGCCAGACCTCGATGGATGAGGAGTTGGTCCCAGCGTCCACGGTCCTGATCGAGCAGGAGTACCGGCTCACCTGACGGGCTCACCCGCGCCCTGGAACGCGAGGCCTGAATCTCCATCAGCGCCACCAGGCCGTGGACCTCCGGCTCCTCCGGTGCCAGCCCCGCGAGAACCCGCCCGAGCCTGAGCGCTTCCTCGCAGAGTGCCGGCCGCATCCAGTCCTCGCCTGCGGTGGCGGTGTAGCCCTCATTGAAGATCAGATAGATCACCTCCAGTACCGACGACAGCCGTTCGGCCAGCTCGCGACCACGGGGCACCTCGAACGGCACTTTCGCTTCGGAGAGTGTGCGCTTGGCTCGAACGATTCGCTGGGCGACGGTGGACGGTGGGACGAGGAAGGCACGGGCGATCTCCTCTGTCGTGAGACCGCCCAGCAGCCGGAGGGTGAGTGCAACCCGCGCCTCGGTTGACAGCACAGGATGACAGGCGATGAACACCAGGCGAAGAAGATCGTCACCGATCGCGTCATCGATGCCGGCATCGGGATCGCGCTGAGACATCTCCTGCTGAGCCTCGAGCTCGTATCCGACCTCCTGGTGCTTGCGATCGAGCATCTTGCCGCGGCGAAGTAGATCGATGGCCCGATGCTTCGCGGTGGCCATGAGCCATGCGCCAGGCTTGTCCGGGACACCCGAATCAGGCCACCGCTCCAGTGCGATGACGAGGGCGTCCTGCGCGAGATCCTCGGCCAGGCCAACGTCGTGCACCATTCGGGTGAGACCGGCAATGAGCTTGGCCGACTCTATCCGCCAGACAGCTTCTATCGCGCGATGAATATCGGTAGCCATCATGGCTACCAATCAGCCCGTCTGCCTCCTGCGTTGCAAGGCTGGCTCGGTAACCTCGTCTCTCAGTCCATGATCTGTCGGAGCTCGCTTTCGCCGTCACCGGCTATCCTGACGAAACGCTTGGCGCTCTCGATAGCCTCCTCCTTCGATTCCGCCTGAATGATGGCGAAGCCGGCGATCAGCTCTTTGGACTCGGTGAACGGCCCGTCGGTCACGGTGATTCGTCCGCCTGATGACCGGACCCGGGCCCCGCCCTGTGAGGCCGGCAGGAGCCCGCCGGTGGCCAACAGTGTGCCTGCCTTCATGCTCTCCTCGATGAGCTTTCCCATCTCCTCCATGAGCTCCTTGCTGGGCGGTCCGGCAGCCGTCTTGGCATCCGGGACCCAAATGGAAAGGAATTTCATGCTGTGCCCTCCTCTCATCTCCAGGTGAAGTTCTCTCGAGGTGTACTCGCTTACCGAGCGAGAGCTCTACTCATACGTCGAAGAAGCGCCGGCGGAATCGACAAGATTGACTGACGCTACTGGCTGCCCCTCACGATCAGCAGTACAGCAGCCAGCGCACAGCCGACACCGGTGACCTGCAGCAGGTTGAGCCGCTCCCCCAGGAGAATCCGCGCCAGAAGCACGGTGCTGGCGGGGTAGAGTGAGGAGAGCGTGACGACGATACTGAGAGGCCCTTCCTGCGCCGCCAGCAGGTAGAGCGCGTTGGCCAGCATGTCCATGAAGCCGCAGACCACGGCGAGCGCGGCGACACCTGCCGGCATGCGGATGGAGTGCCTGCCCACCAGCGCCACGACGGCAAATAATCCCACCGACATGAGACGGGACGTGAGAAGCGGCCACATTCCGGCTTCGGATCTGGCCTGCGCGAGTGACAGAAAGAAGAGGCCGATGGCAACACCGGAGACGAGCGCGGTGCCCACGCCGGCCGGGTACTTGCCCGAGCCTCTCGTCTCGTCGCGTTCAGATCCCGGAGCGGTCTGCTGGCTTACCAGAATGATGGAGACCACCCCGAGGACGATGCCGGCAGTGGCGATTGGAGCCGGCCGCTCTCCGAGCAGCACGGAGGCGACCACGGGAATGGTCACGGCACAGACGGCCGTCGTCGGAGCGACTACGGCCATGACGCCAATGGCCAGCGCCCGGTACAGGAGGGCTACACCGATCCCACCGGTCAAACCTGCGACGGCACCCCACAGCAGATCCGGCCGGGAGGGGATCGCCTGAGGAAGTAACGGCAGCATCAGCGCGACCAGGACCAGTCCGCTGAACTGGGAGAGCAGGACGATGGGAACGGTCCCGGCGCGGCGGGTGGTGAAGCCGCCGGTGAAATCGGCCGCACCATAGAGAATCGCCGAGCCGAGGGCCAACAGGTAAATCATCCGGTCCTGATGCGGAATTTGACCAGTGTGCCAAGCCGGCTGTCCAGCAGGTACAATCCACCCCAAAGAAGGACGGCGACATAGGTCGGGAAGAGAATGTGCGTGAAGAGCGGACTGCCAACGCGCACGTGGGTTGCGACGGCGCCGCCAAGATATCCCGTCAGCAGGATTGCACCAAGTATCGAGGTGCGCGGGATGACGTAGGCAGCGAGGCAGGTCAGCTCGAGAATTCCGATGCCGAGCGCAAGGTGCGCCGGATAGCCGAGCGCATCGAAGGATTCGATCACGGGCTCTATCCTCAGGAGCTTGATGACGCTGTCAAACAGGAGGAACAGAATACCCAGGGCGCTCAGAACCCGTCCAGCCCGGATTTTCCCGTTGGCTCCACGATTCAACGATGTCGCTGACATGATTCTCTCCTCGCGTTAAGCCCGAACGATCACTGGATTCCCTCTACTTGGACGTCGAACGAGAGGCCACGAGAACGACAAGGAAACCGCCCCGAATCAGCTGGTGACTCGGGGCGGATGTACTACTGGATGGCGGTAACTATCGAGACTCAGCGAGCCCGCCTGCGGCAACTTCCTGATTGGTAGACGCTGCCGGCGCCGCGCAGTTGATCATCCATGGAATGCCGAACCGGTCCACCAGCATTCCGAAGCGGGCAGCCCAGAACGTCTGCTCGATCGGCATCGTCACGCTGCCCTTATCAGCCAGTGCATAAAAGATGCGGTCGGCCTCCGCAGGGTCCTGAACATTGAGTGATACGTATAGACCGCGAGGCTGTTCATACTGCTTCGGGGGGCTGTCGGAGGCCATCAGGACGGCA
>DATFFX010000343.1:0-2167 GCA_035249825.1 Gemmatimonadales bacterium
GTTTCGGTGAGGTGTCGATGCTGCAGCGCCTGGCGCGATCGCTGGTCGTCGTAGAGCTGCCCCGTGGTGAGCAACTCGTAGCAGGTTTCCAGGATCATCCGCCCCACGGCAACCGCCGCTTTCTTCTTCCCCCGCCGCGCGGTCAAGCCCCGGTACCGCTCACCCAGATAGGTCTGCTTGGTGTGCCCGGCGGCATGGGCCGCCTCGGTCAGGGCACTGCGCAACCACGGACTGCCCTTGCGGGTCCGGCCACTAGTGCGCTTGCCGGCGCTCTCATGCTGACCCGGACACATGCCGGCCCAGCTGGCCAGGTGATCGGCACTGGGGAAGCGGCCCATGTCGGTGCCGATCTCAGCCAGGACCACCTGGGCGGTCCGAGGACCGATGCCCGGGATCGAGTCGAGCAGCGCCAGGTGGGGCGCAAAAGGGCGCAGCCGCTGCTCGATCTCCTCGGTCAGGTGCTGCTCCTGCTCATCGAGGAAATCGATATGGGCCAATTGCTGGGCCAGCAGAAAGCGCTGGTGCGGACCCATCAGCCCGGTGAGGGCCTGCTCCAGTTCCGGCAACTTGTGCCGCAGACTGCCGACCGCCAGATCGGCCAAGGCGGCGGCATCCTCCTGCCCGGCCACCAGCTCGGCCAGCATCGCCCGGGCCGAGACCCCGGTGATCTCGCTGACCACACTGGCCAGCTTGATGTTGGCCCCTTCCAAGGTCTTCTGCAGCCGGTTGATCTCCGTGGAACGGGTGCGCACGACCGTGGTGCGGTAGCGGGTCAACTCCCGCACCTCCCGTTCCGGGCGATCCGGCACGAAGCTGGCTCGCACCAGCCCATGGCGCAGCAGATCGGCCAGCCACTCGGCATCGCCCACATCGGTCTTGCGCCCCGGCACCCCTTTGGCATGGCGGGCATTGACCAACAGCAACTCGACGTGCTCCTCCAGCAGGTTCCAGACCGGCTTCCAGTAGACCCCGGTGCTCTCCATCGCCACATGGGTCACCTCCATCGTGGCCAGCCACTCCTGCAAGGCCAGCAGGTCTGCGGTCATGGTGCGAAAGGTGCGCACCTGCTTGTCGGGGTGTCCCGGCTGATCGGAACACAGCACACAGGCGGTCACCGACTTCTTGTGAATATCCAGTCCCGCACAGCGCGGGTAGAGGACGTCCATCCCATCGCTCCTTTCGTACTCAGCGCACTGGGGGGAGGGCGCCACTCCTCAGCGTCTGCTGTGCGGGCTCCCCACAGGCGGGGGCTCCAGTCGGTGGTGCTTGGGTGCCCTCAGGCCACACTGTCCTACGGGCTCGCTGCACCAATGCTCTCCCGGCCCCGGCCCCAAGTGGCTCCCTCCATCGTAGCGCATGCACATTTTCATGACGCGGTGGTGAGCCGCGGCTCCTGACCACTGTCCTGAGAGACGAAGGAATCTCCCGCCGCAGCGGCCCAACCTCCAGGCACACTGCCGAGCACAGGCATGACATCAGTTCCGCAGCACGCTCATGCGTCGCCGCTACACGTGGGCGCCCAGTGCTACTCCGTCTCGTACTTGGCGACCATCTGTCGCGAGGCGGTCTCGACGGTCCAGGCGCCGGGGTGGGCAAATTCGAGGGGGATTCCCTGGCTTTTCAGCAACTCGTCCGGGTTGATGAGGAGGCCCTGTTTTCTGGCCGGGTTGCGGCCGATGCCGGTCATTTGAGCGGCTTTGTCCAGCCCCTTGTCGATCATCGGGCCGACCATGCTCTCGATGGGGATTTTGCCGAGAGTGCGGATCTCTTTGATCTCGACGGAGACCATCTCGGAAGCATTGGCGGTGATGCCGAGCACGGCGGTCGCCTTCGCTTTCAGGAACCGGTTCAAGCCAGCAGAGACAGTGATCTCGGCCCCGCCCGGCACGAATTGCCCATCTTCGAACTCGACTTCGACCGGCAGTTTCGACTTCGACATCACGAGCACCGCCTTTACCGCCTTGACCAGGGCGTCGTTGGACAGCTCGACGCATAATGAATGCACGACCGGCGTGAACGGAATGGACCCGGTCTCCGGCCGGAGGTCAATGGTCGCGTTGGTGATCGTGATGTCCCGGTTCTGGTCCATTCTCATGCTGCTCCGTTCACAGTACGGCCATTTGGACATGTGATGGCGTGCGATTACGCGGCTGGAATTGTACTGGGG
>DATFFX010000344.1:0-2902 GCA_035249825.1 Gemmatimonadales bacterium
GATATCGAGTCCATAAACCAGGGCTCGCGCCAGCTTATCACCGCTGCGCGAGGTGCCGATCACTACCGCGCCGAGATGCTTGGCGATCTGCGTTGCGGCGGTGCCGACGCCGCTTCCGACCGCATGGATCAACACTCGCTCGCCGGCCTGGAGCCGGCCTCGCGTGAGCAGAGCATCGTACGCCGTCAGAAATGCCTCTGGAATAGCCGCTGCCTCGGCGTACGACAATTCGGCAGGTATGGGAAGCACCTCGTCTTGATGTACTGCCACGAACTCGGCCTGCGCGCCGCCACCCACGAGCCCCATCACCCGATCGCCCACTTTCCATCGGGTCACGCCGGGGCGCACCGCTTCCACTTCCCCGGCATACTCGAGGCCCGGAATGTTGGCCGGCCAGCCGTGCGGCGCCGGATACTGCCCCCGCCGCTGGATCAGATCGGCGCGGTTCAACCCTGCCGCATGAACCTGGATCCGGATGTGATCGGGACGAACCTCGGGCTTGGGTACCTCGCCGATGGTGATGACCTCGGGGCCGCCGGCGCCCTCGTAGATCACTGCCCGCATAGTGCTCCTGTGAAAAACTTTACCACGAAGGCACGAAGGTCACGAAGAACAACAAGAATGTCGTGCTTTCGTGATGAGATCACTCCCATCATAAACGGCAAAAATGCTAACTAACAACATACAACTATCTGTATTCGTATCCTTCGTGTCCTTCGTGCCTTCGTGGTAAAGTTTTTGAGGAACTAAATGGCCCAGACCTACTGCGATGCCGCACCCGGTCATGAATGGCATGGGCCGTATCACGATACCGAATACGGCTTTCCTCTGGAGAGCGACGCCGAACTGTTCGAGCGTCTGATGCTGGAGATCAACCAGGCGGGGCTCTCCTGGCTCACGATTCTCAAGAAGCGCGAAGCATTCCGGCAGGCATACGGCGGGTTCGACCCGGAGGTTGTCGCTGCCTATGAGAATGCCGACCGGACTCGGCTCCTTGCCGATCAGGGGATCATCCGGAATCGGCTGAAGGTAGATGCAGCGATCTCGAACGCACGCCGGATTCTCGAGATCCGCGGCACCCACGGATCATTCGCCGGCTGGCTTGCCGCGCACCACCCTCGTTCGAAGGACGAATGGGTAAAGCTGTTCAAGAAAACGTTCCGGTTTACCGGCGGTGAGATCGTGGGCGAGTTTCTGATGAGCATTGGCTATCTCCCCGGCGCACACGTTCCCGGCTGTCCGGTGTACCAACGAATCATCCAGCAGCGTCCGCCGTGGTCGCGATGACGCATTCCCACAGTGTCGAGCTGGAGGATACATGAGCACGACCCGGGTGGCCGGACCGGCAGGATCCCTGGTGGTGGACGATGCTGGGCGCGGAGGATTGCCGGTGGTGTTGGTCCACTCCCTCGCAGGCAACTCTTCTCACTGGTCCCGCCAGCTCGAGCATCTGCGCCGCACTCGCCGGACGATAGCTCTCGATTTCCGCGGGCATGGTCGGTCCGAGCCCGCCAAGGGCGGCGACTACACGATAGCCGGCATGTCGGACGATATCGCTGCGGTGGCCGGCGCGCTGAGGCTGAAGCGCTTCATCATGGTTGGCCATAGCATGGGCGGTGGGGCAGCCCTGACGTATGCCGGCAGGGATCCGGAACGCGTCGCGGGACTGGTGCTGGTGGATCCCATTGGTGATGGAAAGCAGATCCCGGCGGCTGAAGCGCAATCGTTCCTGTCAGGCCTGGAATCAGACTATGACACCGCCATCGAGGCGTACTGGAGCAGCATTGCCGGGCCGGACCGCACGACTCGAGAGCGGTTATTGACCGATTTGCGGTCCACGCCGGAGGAAGCAGTCACCTCAATACTGAGAGATGTGATGCAGTTCGACCCTCATCCCGCGCTGGCTCGATATCCTGGACCGATGCTCTCGATCGTCACGCCCCACAACGACATGCCATTCAGCCTGCATCGTCTTGGCCAAGGATTTCCGCACGTGGTGGTGGAAGAGACCGGACACTGGATCCAGCTGGACAAGCCGGAAATCATCAATCGACTTCTGGATGAATTTCTGAAAACAGTGAACGGTGAACGGGGAACAGTGAACGGTGAACGGGGAACGGTGAACGGTGAACGGTGAAGAGTAAACGGTTAACAGTGAACAGTTAACGGGGAACAGTGAACTGTGAGCGGAGAGCAGAGAGCGAGCGTGGAGAGCGGTGAGCGTTAAGGATTCCTCATCCTGAGCCCTTCACCGTTCCCCGTTCCCCGTTCTCCTTCCGTTCACCGTTCCCCGTTCACCGTTCACCCTCTTGTCAATGATCCATCTACACGCCCATACCCACTTCTCCTTTGGCCTTGGCGCCTCCAGCCCGGAGGCTCTCGCTCACGCCGCGGCGGAGCGGGGGTTCAGTGCGCTTGCCTGCACCGACACCAACGGTGTGTACGGAGCGATCGAGTTCCAGCACGCCTGTGATGCCGCCGGTGTGCGTCCGATACTTGGCGCCCATCTGGTTGCTGGTGGTCAGGAGGTAGTGGCGCTCGCGATGGACGAGCGGGGCTGGGGAGCACTGTGTCGTGCAATTACAGCAATACACTGGCGGACGGGCGGACGGGCGGACGGTTGGACACCCAGTGATCGGCGCTTGTCCGACCTTCTTGCGAAGGACAGCGAAGGTCTCATCCTCCTCTCCCGCGACGTTGCCTTTCTCGAGCAGACGCTTCGTCTCAGCGGCCCACAGCACCTGTATGCCGAGCTGCGGCCAGGCAAAGGGCGGCACGAAACATTGGCGGCGGCTCGCCGGCTCGGCCTCCCGTACGTCGCCACCAACGGAGTGGTCGCTGCGCACGCGGAAGACTGGACCCGCCACCGGCTGCTGCGGGCTATTTCGCTGAACACGACACT
>DATFFX010000345.1:0-2508 GCA_035249825.1 Gemmatimonadales bacterium
GGCTTGGCAGTTCTGGCTCCGGCCAGGCACCGCCTCCGCGGGTGCTCCGGCGCTCAGTCCTAATCGGATCGCCGTGCTGTACTTCGAGAAGGCGACCGGCGGCTCGGATTCACTGGGTTACCTGGCCGATGGCATTACCGAGGCGCTGATCCATGAATTAAGTGAGGTCAAACCGCTCCAGGTCATCTCCCGAAGTGGCGTGAGCCCATATCGGAACGCCGCTATCGGACCGGACAGCATCGGTCGGCTGCTCGGAGTCGGCACTCTGGTTCAGGGCCGGGTCGCCGGGTCCGGCGACAGACTTCGCGTAAGCGTCTCTCTCATCAACGCCAGCACTGCAGAAGAGATAGGAAGCAAGACCCTGGAACGGCCTAGGGAGGAAATCTTCGCCCTGCAGGATGATGTGGCCAGGGAGGTCGCGCTCTTTCTCCGGGAGCGCCTGGGCCAGGAGATCAAGGTTCAGCAAGTTCGGGTAGGAACCCGGAACGCCAAGGCCTGGGAGCTCCTGCAGCAGGCCGGCCAATTGAGTAAGGATGTCGATCCTTTGTTAGCTGCCGGCGACACCGCAACTGCCGCACGGCGATTAGTTGACGCGGACTCGATAATGGCGGCCGCCGAGCGGCTCGACCCGAACTGGGTCTCCCCCCCGATCGAACGAGGCTGGCTGGCGTACCGCCAGACCGACCTCATCGCCGGCTTCGACAAGCCGCTTTACGCCAAGTGGACTGCGCGTGGGCTCGAGCATGTGAATCGGGCCCTGGGAGTGAAACCTGCAGACCCTGACGCCCTCGAGCTGCGTGGCATTCTCCAGTATTTACGCTGGATCCTTAACCTGGAGCCCGATCAGGCCGCGGCCAAGCAGCTGCGGGACGCGGCTGAGGCCGATCTGCGCGCTTCAGTCGCTTCCAAGCCCACCGCAGCGAGAGCATGGACCTATCTGAGCCACCTGCTCTCCGGAAAGGGCCAGACCGCGGAATCGAAACTCGCGGCGGTCCGCTCGTACGAGGCCGACCCCTATCTTTCATCGGCCAAGCAGACGCTTCACAGCCTGTTCAGCGCATCATTTGACCTGGAGGATCAGGTTGAGGCAACCCACTGGTGTGAGGAAGGGAGGCGCCGGTTCCCCGACTACTACCGCTTTGCCGAGTGCCAGTTATGGCTCATGGCGATGAAGGGGCAGACACCCGACATTCCCAAGGCCTGGCAGGTCCACGAGCAGTTTGTCCAGCTCACTCCTCCGAACCTCCGCTCCTATTACTCTCTCTACGGACAGATGATTCTCGGGCTGGCGCTGGTACGGGCAGGTCTGCCAGACAGTGCCCGCGCGGTCGTGGTACGAAGCCGGGGCGACGCCACCATAGATGCGACCCGCGACCTTGCGTACTACGAGGCGCTGGTACGGGTCCAGCTCGGAGACCGGGATGAGGCCTTCCGGTTACTCAGTATCCATGTGGCGGCCAACCCGCATATGCGAAGTGGGACCGCCAACGATAATACCTGGCTGCTGCGCGACCTCCGCAGTGATCCGCGTTTTGTCACACTCTTTGGGCAGCCGGGCGAAAGTTAGTCTTCCGTTGAATTTCACGAACAATTCACGGCTTGGCCCCATCCTATTCCTGTACACACGACCGACACGTCTTCACAGTCTAAAGCCAGCCGATGGTCGTCGGACGACGGATACGGCGCAAACGCGCCACACACGAGAAGCGGTCATGCGTGTTGACTGCAATGAGATAAAGCCACTTAGCACGATTTCTGGGTAGACTCAGGTGGCGCGTAATTTGCGCTTTTCGGTTTAAGCAGCATATTAGCTGTCTCATAATTCCAGAACCAATCGATTCTTGCTGATCCCGGTAGAGGGGGTAGGAAATGGCTCCACGTTGGTTGTATCCAGCCGCCGCCGCGGCGACTCTCGCGCTCGCCGCATGCAGTGAGCGTGAGCCTGACAGCACCACCGGGCCGCAGTTCGCCCCGGGTAGACCAGATGCCTGTGGGTTCAGCAATGAGCTCATTAGCGATTACTTCCCGTCGTCACACACAGGAATCATTACCAACCTGAAGACAAGCATGGCGAACGCCGGGCAAGGCACGACGAACGCGCGGACATTCGGGTTCGAGATCATGGACTCGATCGGGTCGTTGTCGCGGACCGCCGCCACGGTCGATCCCTCGGCGGGGGCTGCGCTCACCAACGCGCTGATCGGATGCATGTTCACCCAGACCTTCACTTATCCAACGAATGCTGCCTCCCCGTTCGCGGCAGCGTTGAGTAACGCCGACGGCGGGGCCTACTACGTCCGTGGGGGTGGTAGCGGTGGCGTCGATGTCGAGGGCCGCAAAAAGACAGTGCTGGGCAGGACCAAATCGCTTTCGGGAGTGGAGACCAATCTGTCGGGTATCGACACCACGTCGGCTAGCTGGACCACTACGCTTTCCACGAATGGGCTGAGCGAGGGACGGGCACTGATCTACGGTTACCCCGTGACGACAAATCCCCTGGTCTTTGAG
>DATFFX010000346.1:0-4176 GCA_035249825.1 Gemmatimonadales bacterium
GCGATGTACGGACCGATATTGATGTTGCGAAAGCGATCGACCAGCGCCTTCCACTTGGTAAAGCTGAAAGTCCCATCGGAGTTCTTGACGTAGCTGTCGCTCCCCATGCAGAGCTTGACGATGACCCGACCTCCTCGGGCACGTGCATCGGCAAGCACACTCAGCACGTTCGATGGCCCGATCGCACCGCCGAGCTTGGACCCGGTATGAACGGAGTTGATCAGGTTGGTCCGCATGCCGTCAGACGCGAAAACAATTCCCGGACTGCGCGAGCGCGTGTCCAGGAGAGCGGCTCCGGAGCTCGGCATACCGATCGAGTCCACCGGCGGCGTGCCGGTCGAGTCCACCGGTGGACCAGCCGTTGAATCTGTCGGAGTAGTCAGTGAATCCGGCGGTGCCGGCACTGCGCTGGTGTCGACGGGTGCGGCAGCAAGGGAATCGGCCGGCAAGGCCGCCTCGCTCGAAGGGGCTACCGCCTCACCGCCACATGCGGTGCCACCTGCCAGAAGGAGGGCACCCGCGAACAGTCGCAGGGCTGCACTCCGGCACGCCAAAGGTGAAAGACCGGTCATACGCGTAGGTTCTCCTTATCCGATGAGGATCGACCCAAACTCATCGCACCTTTAGCGCGCGGCGATGCCGGCGGATAGCCAGGAATGCAGCGCTGACCCTGGAGGTCGCGAGGCTACGGTCTCGACCTCGAGTAGAGGTCCCGGATTTTGTATTAGGGGTTTACCCGTGCCGGATACGGCCACGGCCGCGAAGGAATGGACACCCGGATAGTGCCATCGCGTTGCAATATCTCGCGTCTGCTACGATACCCCCCGGGACTACCCCTGTCAAGATCTGAATGGCAGACAGGGAAGGTGGAGGTGCTGACAGCCGGTCGGGCTGTATTACCTGGACGTGACTTCCTGCGGCAGGAGCTGCCGGACCGCCGCCGCTAGTTCCGCTACTCCGAACGGCTTCTGCAGGAACCGCTTTGCCATGTCACCCTGGGGCTTTTCGTAGGCTGAGATATAGAGCAGCGGCGGAGGCGAGGGCAGTTGGGCTACCTCCGCCGCGAACGCGTGCCCGCCCATTCCGGGCATCACGAGGTCAGTGATCACCAAGGCCACTTGGCGGCGGGTGGTCCGAAGTATCTGCAGGGCCGCTTCTCCGTCCTCGGCCAGAAGAACGTCATAGCCTTCCTGCGTGAGGGCCCGCTCCATGTAGTTCCGGGCGATCGCCTCGTCATCCACTACCAGAATAGTTGCTCCCATCCCACGACCTCTCGTTCTCGAGCCAGGCACGGTCAGCTCGCCCGGATTCTCTCGTAGAGTTCGATGTGCCGCTCCGCCATTGCCTGCTGAGAGAATCGCTCGGCGACCCGCTTGCGTCCGGCTTCGCCCATCGCACGCCGGCGATCGGTATCATGGCTCAGCGTTTCGAGCGCCCGGGCCAGCGCCGGCACGTCTCGCAATGGAACCTCCAGACCGGTAACTCCAGGAACGTTGACCTCCCGTACAGCGCTCGGCACCGCAGTTGTGATCACCGGACGGCCCGCTGCCATGGCCTCGAGAACCACGAGGCCGAACATCTCCTCCACGGTCACGGACGGGAGGACCAGGAAATCGGCATCGGCCATCCGGCGGGGCAAGTCATCGTCGGGATATTCACCGTACCAGCGCACCCTGTCTGTGACGGCGAGCGCACGGGCCAGGGTCTTGAGCCGAGGGGCCTCGGGGCCCGACCCGACTATATCGATCCTGAGTTCCGGCACCTGCTCCAGGGCCCGAAGTAGAATGTCGAGCCCCTTATAGGGGACCAGACGTCCAATGAAGATGCCACGTGGCGGGGCACCGGGTGGAGTTGGGGGCACACTCTGCCACCGGCTCTGATCGATCCCGAAGGGAATGACCTCTACCTTCCCCTCATACCCCATCAGCTCGGTCGAAAGCGCCAGGTGGGCCCGGCTGGGTACCACCACCGCACGGGCCCGCCTGAGGACCAGACGAGTGACGAGGCGATATGCCGTGTGCCGGGAATCAGCGTGCTGGGTGACTACAACAGGGGTGCGGCCGGCGCGAAGAAGGCAGGCCACATCGGCAAGCGGATGGGGATGGTGGACATGGATGATGTCCGCCCGCTTCCAGGCCGCGGCAATGTACCCCGGCGCGATCTCCTGGGACCCCAGCGCCGCAAAGGAAAAGGCCCGGGTGACTCCGGACCTGTGCCGACCAGTGTCGCCCGCCCGGCCGCGGCTTTCGACGGCCACGACTTCGACTTCGTGTCCGAGATTCGCTGCGCCTTCGGCCAGAGTTTGGACCACGCGCTCCATACCCCCGGATCGCGGCCAGTAGTACTTCGCCAGGTGCAGGATCCGCATGAGTGGGGGTACCTCGGGTGGTCAGAGCCGCCGCTCGGCTATATTCACACTGGTTCCGGCAACTTCGCCAGACATCCTGATCGCTGTCAACCTGAGAACTCGTTGCGACCAACCATCGCGTCTGACGGCGTTTGCCAGCCCCTAGTTCGCACTCGCCTGGCGATCTAACGTGCGTGCCGTCACCATCTCTCATCTGTATGCCGATCCGGACAACCGCGCCAAGCTCAAGGTTATCGCCGGCCTTGGAGTTCAGGTGACGGCCCTGGTCCCCGATCGCTGGGTCACCAGGGAAGGTGTGGAACAAAGCACGGCCAGCGGTGAGGACGGCGGCGTTCTCGTCACTACAGTTCCTGCCAAGAGTTCCGGAGAACCGGGACAACTGATATGGAACACAAAGGTGTTGCGCCGCCTGCTGACCCAGCTGAAACCCGACCTGGTACATATAGAGGAAGAGCCCTGGAGCCAATCCACTGGGCCGGCGCTCAGGATGGCGCGCCGACTGGGGGTGCCGGGTGTCGTTGCGGTGTCGGAGAGCTTGCCTCGGAGCTACAGCATAGCGCAGCGGTTGCGCCGGGAACGCAACCTGCGGCAGGCGACTGGTGTGATCGGGTCCAACAGCCTCGCGCTGAACCTCGCCCTGAAGCGCCGAGCCTCCACGCCCCAGACCGTGATTCCGCAGCTTGGGATTACCCCGCCTGACCGAGTGCAACGTGAGTCGCACACTGAGCTGGCCCTGGGCTTCGTCGGCCGCCTCGTCCCTGAGCGCGGGCTCGACCTGCTCTTTCGTGCCTGCGTTGGTCTGGTGGGCAAGTGGAGCTTGACAGTTATCGGGACAGGCCCTTCCCAGGAGGAGTTGGAGGGACTGGCCCAGCGGCTGGGCATAGCGGCGCGAATCTCCTGGCTCGGAGCCTTGCCGCGCCCGGCAGTTGATGCCGTGTGGAGCCGGCTCGACTGCCTCGTGCTCCCAAGCCGGACCACCGAGCGCTGGGTCATGACCGAGGGACGCGCGGCGATCCATGCCATGGCGCATGGAGTGGCTGTCGTCGGCACCGAATCAGGTGCGCTGCCTGAGATCGTGGGAAGCGCAGGCCGAATAGTTCCCGAGGAGGATGTCGCTTCCTTGACTGCCGCGCTTCAGGATCTCTATGACGACAGATCGGAATGCGAACGGCTCGGCTCTGTCGGCCGACGCCGGGTTCAGGAGGAGTTTTCGGATGACGCGATTGCCCGCAAGATGCTCGCGTTCTGGCGTACATTGATCACTGCAACCGCTTGACTTCTGGTGACTTACGAGCGATCTTCGCCCATGCTGAGATTGAAACAGTTCGCCTGTCAGGCTGGGATGGCTTCGGCTCTCCTCGCTGGAGCTATTTTCGTCCCGAGCGCTCTCGGGGCCCAGGTCCCACAGGTGCCTCCTGGGCAGCAACTACCAACCCCCGATCAGGCCCGCCGAGCGCTTCAGAATCAACCTGAGCTGGTCACTCGGCTTCGCCAACGGCTACTCGAGTCCGGTCTGACGCCGGATCAGGTACGCTCCCGATTACGGGCCGCTGGGTATCCCGAGAACCTGCTCGACCAATACCTGATGGGTGCCGACACCACCCGCCAGGTGCGGCCTGGAGCAAGAACGCTCGAGGCGGTCAGCGCGCTCGGTATCCTGAGTGCTGCGGAGACAGACTCTTTGCAGGTTCAGGACTCGATGATGGTGCTGTCGGATTCTCTGCAGCAGCTCCTTGATTCGTTGCGGTTCCTGGCAGCTGACTCGGCCCGGGCCGATTCACTGGCCGATTCCATTCGGGTCTTTCAGG